>JBBIID010000172.1:3619-6842 GCA_037446675.1 Paludibacter sp. | reverse complement strand
CCATCCGTTAAAAATACTTCGTTCGGAGGACCATAAATTCCGCCACCACCGCCTGAATCGAAAACACGTACAGTAATTACATTTTTACCATCTTTTACTAATTTTCCCGGAATTTGGTAGATACGTTCACGATCCCAGCCTTCAGTGGCTCCAATTTGCTGATCGTTGAAATATGTAATTTCGTTATCGTCAACAGTGCCCAGGCTTAACGTAAGGTCTTTGCCAGCTTGCGAAGCAGGAATTTCTATTGTTTTGCGAAACCACACCACGCCATCAAAATTTTTGAGAGCCTGATCCTCCCAGTTTTTGGGGACATACATTGTTTCCCAGTTTTTATCATCAACAGCTGTTCCAACCCAGAGAGCCTTTCCTTCAGAATATCCGCGATCTTTGCTGGTCAACTGTGCATTATACGCTTTTTGCTCCCTGTCAATATATTCATTCTGCTCAACCGGATCACTTGGGATTTGTTTCAAGGCAGCCAAATAATCCTGAAAATCGGGCATTTGACTCAATGATTTTGCACTCGTCCATGCTTCAGCTGGTGTCCCTCCCCATGAAGCATGAATCAGTCCAATAGGAATATTTTTCAATATTTTGCTCAGATTTACCGCAAAAAAGTATGCTGTTGCTGAAAATTCGGGAATGTTGGCGGGACTACAAACCAACCACGAATTTCCCATCACTTTTATATCTTTTGCAGGGCTTAACTTGGTCGATTTTTCAACCTGAAAAAGCCTGATATTCGGATGATTGGCATTTGCTATTTCCTGTTCGTAATTATCAACTTTTGCCCAACCCGACAATGGCATTTCCATGTTCGACTGACCTGAGCAAATCCAAACTTCACCAATCATTACATTGTTCAATGTTTTGGTTTCGTCGGCCTTCACCACTAACTGATAAGGTCCTCCAGCTTCAGGTGTTTGGACTCTCAAACTCCAGTTTCCGGCATTATCCGCCTGTGTTTCGTATGTTTTGTTGTCCCAACTTGTTTTTACCAATACTTTTTTGTTGGCCTTGGTAGTTCCCCAAACCGGAGCATCAGTCTTCTGCTGCAATACCATGTTATCCGAAAATAAAACCGGCATAACAAGACGAGCCGAAAGCGACAGACTAACCACAAAGCAGCCGATCACAAAAAGAGAGATTTTTAAATAGTACGATTTCATATCTGAATGTTGATTTTTTAGTTCCAAATAGAATTAACCGGTCTGTTTACCGCTTTTACTCCCCAACTCGATGGCTTTGCTCCCATTTTGAACGTCAAAGTTCCGCCATCCAATAATTGTTTATGAGTAATGTAATTGTTCAAAAATGGCTTTCCGTTTAAACTTACGGATTGGATATAAATGTTTTTATCCGAAATATTTTCGGCTTTTATTTCCATCATTTTTCCTGCGGGTAATTGAATTTTAGAGTCGGCAAACAATGGCGAACCAATAACATACACTCCGCTTGCCGGATTCACAGGATAGAAGCCCAACGCGCTGAACACAAACCACGAAGACATTTGACCACAATCCTCATTTCCGGCATATCCCGACGAGGAGGTATTGTACATTTCTTTCATAATTTTATTCACATAAAACTGTGTTCGCCAGGGCTGTCCCGAATAATTATAAAGGTAAGCCACATGATGACTCGGTTCATTTCCGTGTGCATACTGCCCGATAAATCCGGAAGCATTGCTGTTCAATTCAGCTTCGTGGGTGTCCAACGAAAAGAATGTTTCCAATTTATTGAAAAATGCTTTCTCGCCACCTGTAAGTGCTATCAAATCGTTAACATCCTGCGGAACATACCAGTAATATTGCCACGCATTGCCTTCGGTAAACGGATTTCCACCGTTAGCACCATATTTCAATGGATTAAACGGTTCTATCCATTGGTTTTTATCATTTTTCGATTGGAAAAATCCAGTCTGCGGATTATGAAGATTTTTGTAATATCTCGACCGTTTCAAAAAATATTCGTAGTCCTGCGTTTTTCCCAGTTTCTTTGCCAATTGTGCTACGCACCAATCATCATAAGCCATTTCCAGCGTAATTGAAACGGATTGAGATTGAATATTTTCAGGCATATATCCATATTTATCCCAAACATCAAACGGAGAATTGATGTGCGAGTTAGTTGCCGATCCGCGAACCGCTTCGTAAGCTTTTTCTGCATCGATTCCTGAAAATCCTTTCAGCACAGCATCCACTACCACAGGTATCGCGTGATTTCCAATCATGCAGAAATTATCCTGCCCCCACAATTGCCACACAGGCATGTAACCTACAATTTGATAATGGTCAATCAAGCTGTTTACAAATTCAACTGTTTTTTGTGGTTGCAAAATGGTGTACAACGGATGAGCTGCCCGATAAGTATCCCACAACGAAAAAGTTGCAAAAACACCTTCGGTCTTCGGATTCAACTTCCCAACCGTAAAATCAGGATTCATATATTCGCCATTCACGTCGAAAAACGTGTTTGGGTGAATAAATGAGTGATAAAGTGCGGTGTAAAAAATCTCCATTTGCGACGGAGTTCCTTCCACTTTTATTTTTCCAAGCTCGTTTTCCCACTGATTGTCAGCTTGTGCAGCAATTTCGTCGAACGATTGATTTCCGATTTCAGTTGCTAAATTCTGGCGGGCATTAGTCACGCTGACCGGAGAAATTCCCACCTTTACCAACAATGGAGCTGCATCAGCCGATGAAAAATCCAAAATAGCTTTCAGGTTTCGTCCATCAATAGTTTTCAAATTCGGAGTCGCTCCCAATTCGCTGATCAGCATATTTCCAACCATTGGTTTTGAAAAACGCATACTAAAATATATTTTACGCAAGCGTGCCCAACCTGTAATTACACGGTATCCTTCGATGGTGTATTCGTCAACAATTTTGATTTGTGCATTCGGAATGTTCGACGACCAACTGCCTTTGTTAGCCGAATGGTTCATATCAACCAATAAATGAGCTTCTGAATTTGCAGGAAAAGTATATCGATGATAACCTGCACGGATAGTAGCCGTCAGTTCTGCATTAATTCCAAAATCAGTCAATTTCACCTGATAATAGCCCGGTTTTGCTTTTTCATCTTGATGTGAAAAGGAAGAAAAAATTCCCTGATCTGCTTTAAGTTTGGCTATGGCCTCGTCGGTGTTTCCGGTAAAAGGCATAAGTAAAACGTCGAACAACTCGGCAACGCCTGTTCCGCTCAAATGTGTATGGCT
>JBBIID010000172.1:0-3609 GCA_037446675.1 Paludibacter sp. | reverse complement strand
CATAAATATTTGTATCGTTATAATCGTAGCCCGAAGCTTGTGCCCAATCCGGGAAATTGCGTGTATCGGGGCTCAGTTGCACCATGCCGAAAGGAACAGTTGCACCGGGAAAATTATTTCCCGAAAGACTTGAATGTACTGCTCCCGTGCCAATAAAAGGATTGACATGCGCGGTACATGTATCTGCCATCGCCGAAGGAATTATCAGCAAAGCAGACAAACAACCTACAAAAAACTTATATATTTGTTTATACATCATTATCGCAGCATTAATATACCAACTTCATTGTTTCACCTTTTTTCAATCCAAACGAAATGGTATCACCGCCTTTTTGTTTCAACATGATGCGTTTTTCGTTTTTATAAAACTGAGGGATGATTCCATCGATAATTTTTACAGAGAAACTATTGTCAATTGTAGCCGTGACAGTCGCTGTGGTTACTTTCATGTCTTTCCATTCCAAATCGACAACGCCACCACCTTCTACACACAAACCTTTGAAATGTCCTGTTTTCCATTGCGCTGGCAAAGCAGGCAAAAACTGAATGTAACCCGAGTGACCCTGAAGCAACATTTCTGCGATTCCGGCAGCTCCGGCTTCGTTTCCATCAAAAATGAAAATATCGTAAGGTGCTCCGGCAATACCTTTTGGAGATATTGTCAGCATATTTTCGCGGGTGAAAGTACGTTGTAATAACACTACACTTCGATAAGCATCCTCGGCATTTTTCAACCGGGCATCAAAGCAAATCATATTGGCACGGCTCCATTCGGTATCTTCCCAATTTGGATCAGTCAAACGGCGAACCAATGTTTTTTTAGCTGCATCGGCCAGTTCCGGCGTTTTTTCAGGCGTAATCTGGCTGAAAGGATATAAGCCCAGCAAATGACTGGTATGACGATGGTTACGATACGCTTCTTCGTAATCTTCCATCCATTCCTGCACAATTCCGTAGCGTTTGCTTATTTGCATTGGCGGCAATTTTTTAATTGCTTTTTGCAAACTATCACGGAATGGCTTGTCAATTTTTAGAATTTCGGAAGACTTGATTAATGCGTCGAACAACTCTGCCACCAACACTCTATCCACCGTTGGCATCATCGACAGCGAAATACCTTTACCATTATACGAAAATCCGTTTTCAGGCGAAGTAGAGGGTCCGGTAACCAAATATCCGTTGCGTGGATCAATGGTCATATAATTCAACAGAAAACGTGCATTTTCTTTCAACACTGGGTAAGCTCTTTCGCGTAGGAAATCATTATCCAGCGTATAGCAATAGTGCGACCATAAATGAGACGCAATCCAAGTTCCACCTGTAGGGAATAATCCCCAGCCCGGGTGCCAGCCCGGAGACGTGAAGCCCCAAACATTGGCCATAGTGTGAGCTGTCCAGCCCTGCGAACCGTACACGTTACGAACCGTTTTTTGTCCGTACGAAGCCAAGTCGTCGATATAATCGAAAAGCGGTGCATTGCATTCGTGCAAATTACCCACATTCGCCAGCCAGTAATTTTGTTCGGTATTTATATCCAAATGATAATCGCAGGTCCAACCCATGTTGTTAGCCAGATTGTCGTTCCAAAGACCTTGAAGATTAGCTGGAAGTGGAGAATTTTCGCGCGACGAAGCAATGAGCAAATAGCGTGCATACTGGAAAAACAACGCATCCATTCCGGCATCACTTTTACCTTCCTTCACAAGTAACCAACGCAAGTCAGTGGGTAAATCATCTGTTTCGCTCTCGCCAAGAAACAAATCAACCCGTTTGAAAAGTTGCGAATAATCTGCAATGTGTTTTGTTTTTATTTCATTGTATGCTTTTTTCGAAGCGGCTTCGGTAGTTGCTCGGCAAAGCGATTTAAAATCGGCTTTTGTTTGAAAATTAGTTCTTACATCGATATAAATATATACGGTAGAAGCGTTGCTCACTTTCAGGCTTTTGTCGGCAGCTACCACGCTCCCATCTTCAGTTTTAATGCGTATGTTTCCTAGAAAAGCCACACCTCCTGTGGGTTCTTTAGACAAGTCTCCGACAAACTCAAGCACATTGCCATTGGCTGAAACATCTGCTTTGCGCAATAAATCCAACGAAACAGTAAAGTTGATGGATGATTTTTTATCGGCTGTAAGTTTCACCACTAAAACTCCATCAGGATTTGAGCATAAAAATTCGCGATTGTACTTCACGCCACCTTTGCTGAACTCAACACTTGCAACAGCATTTTCGAGATTCAAATCGCGATAATAATTTTGAATTTTCCCTTCGGGATAATCAAACTGTAAATTCAAGTTCCCGATAGGCAAATGCGTACCAAACGAGTGAGGTCTACCCACCAAAATTTTACCGGCCTCTTCGTTCCCCTTTTCCAATTCGCCTTTAAAGAAAAATTCTCTGATCTCACGTAATTTTTCTTTACCTGCAACATATTCCTGATCGGGATCTTCTTTTCCCGCCCACATGGTTATTTCGTTCAATGCGATAGTCTCTTTCTGAATACCTCCGAAAACCATTGCACCCAAACGACCATTACCTAAAGGTAAAGATTTCATCCATTCGCTGGAAGGCTGATTGTACCACAACCGTAACGGCTGCTCAGCCTTCGCGAATGAAAAAATTGTTAGCAAACAAGCTAAACTAAACAACACACTTCTTTTTATATACCTAACTAAATTCATTTTATTTCTCAAATTTTATCAGTTTTACATCTTTAGGGTTAACATCCAACGTTTTATTTAAATCGAGCAGTGCTCCGCTCCAAAGTTCTCTTGCCGATTTTATTTTGCCCGGCTTCACTCCTATTCTTTCAAAAGGAATAGCCATGTTCAATGGTTGTTCGGAATAATTAAAGAGAGCATAATATATATTGCCTGATTCGTCGGTATATACAAACTGATTCTCAGATTTTTCGCCATTTCCTTCCACCGGACGGAATGAAATTCCTTTTGTGACAGCATTTACCTCCGGATTGGTAAGAAACTTACGGGCTTTGGTTTTCCCTTCTGCAGAACCTTCGGCACTAAAGTCATCACCGGTAATAAACAAACCGGTAATAGCTGCTGAAGTGACACGAGCACGATTTTCGCCTTCGGTGGCTTCCTGTAACACCACATGATCGGCATCATTAAAACGATACACCCGATCGACCCACCAACCATACGAAACAGCATTGAGTGTGTATTCGGTGTCTTTTATTTTGTTCCAGGCATCGCAGGCAATGCGGCGAGATTGTGCGTAATGAGCCGGGAAAATAGGAGAAATGGAAAGATTGATAAACATATCGCCGAAATACTTATCGAGCAATTTCATTCCATAATTGTAGGCCTGAATTCCGGTTGTAATTTCCGGATTGTACCATTTATCGGCCTCAAGAGCTCCGTGGGTCATAAAGTCCATCTTCACGTAAGTAAAACCACAGCGGTGAAACAATCCTGATATTTTTTTCATTTGCTCTTCGATAGCAGGATGCGTTGGATCGATAGCATAAGCGCCATCCAAATCCTGAGGTTTTCCGTTAGCGTACAAATACACATCTTTGAATTTATAGGCTGGAGCATCGTGCATCGTTCTTTCGCCATTTTTTCCCCAATCGGTAAATGGAGTCCA
>JBBIID010000171.1:0-6846 GCA_037446675.1 Paludibacter sp. | reverse complement strand
CAAACTCGGAATTCCGGTTGCTTCACTTTCGCGTTCCTGTATTTTTTGCAGAAAGTCTTTGCCGGAATAAGCCAACTGACGGAGTTCGTCCAATTCCTCGTCCACTCCTTGTCGGATCACTTCGCCACGATTCACCATTACCGGAGGATCGTTCGAGATTTCTTTCTCGATTTTTTCGGAAATCACGGCGCAGGCGTTAAGTTGGTCGGCAATTTTTTTCAATGTGATATTATCACATTCCGAGCAAGCTTGTTTGATAGGCTCAATGGCTTTTAATGCAACTTTAAGCTGAACCACTTCGCGAGGATTGATTCGACCTACAGCTACTTTGGAAATAATGCGTTCCAAATCGCCAATCAACGATATATTTTGTTCAAGCAATAATTTTAATTCGGGATTTTTGAAAAAATACTCCACCACGCTCAATCGTTCGTTGATTGGTTTTACATCTTTCAAAGGGAATGCGACCCAACGTTTCAGCATTCGGGCTCCCATTGGACTGATCGTTTTATCAATCACATCGAGCAATGTTCTGGCACCTTCGTTTATCGAACCATACAATTCGAGATTGCGCACGGTAAATCGGTCGAGCCAAACGTAGCGATCTTCTTCGATGCGTGAAAGTTGCGTGATATGACCTGTTTGTTGGTGATGTGTTTGGTCGAGATAATGCAAAATAGCTCCCGCAGCCACAACGGCATTTGGTAAACTATCCACTCCAAATCCTTTCAGGTTTTTTGTTTCGAAATGTTTCAGCAATCTTTCGTTGGCAGAATCCGGCGTGAAAGCCCAGTCTTCGAGTGCGTATGTGAAGAATTTCGTTCCGAAAAGTTGTTCGAAATCTTTTCGTTTGCCACGATCGAACAATACTTCTTTCGGCCCGAAACTGTTCAGTAATTTATCAATGTATTCTGCATTTCCTTCGGCCACCAAAAATTCTCCGGTGGAAATATCGAGGAATGAAACGCCGATTTTGTTTTTGTTGATAAAAACGCTTGCCAAAAAATTATTTTCTTTGTGACTAAGCGTTGTGTCGCTGTACGAAACGCCCGGAGTGACCAATTCGGTAACGCCGCGTTTTACTATTTTTTTTGTGAGTTTCGGATCTTCCAGCTGGTCGCAAATAGCCACACGCATTCCTGCTCTTACCAATTTAGGTAAATAAGTGTCGAGTGCGTGGTGAGGAAATCCTGCCAGTTCGATGCTTTTTCCCGCACCGTTGGCACGTTTCGTTAGTGTTATTCCCAACACTTGCGAAGCTTTAATTGCATCTGTAGAAAAAGTTTCGTAGAAATCGCCACAACGGAAAAGCAAAATCGCATCGGGATGCTTTGCCTTGATCTCGTTGAACTGCTTCATCATTGGTGTTTCTACTATTTCGTTTGCCATAATTATTTCGTGAACTTTGCATTTTTCGAGACCTCTTTCGGCTCGAAAGTCGTTATTAAAAAATCTGTTTTGTTGTTTTCTTCAAATCAATTGTCTGGAAACAACTCCTTGATCGCATCGATCATTTTCGACCACGCGTATTTTTGTTTTTCTGCTTTAATGTTTTCTGTAAATTCTTCCGAACGTTGATTAACGTAAAAATCTACCAGCGCATCAGCAATTTTTTCCGGATTTACATCCACTACATAACCTACTTTCCCATCCGGAACTATTTCCGCCAATCCTCCCACATTGGTTACCAACATTGGTTTTTCGAAATGATAAGCAATCTGGCTAACGCCACTTTGCGTGGCTGTGCGATAAGGTTGTGCTACAATATCGGCCAAGCTAAAATAATTCCTAACCTCCTTGTCGGGGATAAAACGTGTTCTCAGTTCCACTCTGTCGCTGATACCAAGCTTAATTATTTGTTGCAGATACGATTCCGGTTCTTCGTAAAATTCGCCTGCGACAATAAGTTTTACATTCAGATTTTTCAATCGTTCGTCGGCAAAAGCCTGCAACAATAAGTCCAATCCTTTGTATTGGCGGATGAATCCGAAAAACAGAATATATGAATCCTTTTCGTTCATTCCCAAACTTACAGCAGCCTGAGATTTCGCCATTAATTCGCCGTAATGGTCGTAAATCGGGTGGGGCGAAACTTTTTTAGGTTTATTCTTTGTGTCAAAATGATTAATGTCGTTTGCCACAGACTCAGCTAATGCAATAAAGCCATCCATAGAATTGACAAAATACTTTGGGAAAAGTCTATCAAGAATGGTTGGTTCGTGCGGAATCATGTTGTGCACCAATCCTACCATTTTTGCTTTCTTGTTTTTTGCAAAACGGGCTATCGTTCCAAAACAAGGAGCAATAAAAGCCATCCAGTAGCAGAAAATAACCAAATCGGGTGACTTGCGTTTAATCGCTTTTCCGGTTTTTATCCAACTCAAAGGATTGATGGAGCTTATCTTTCTGCTTATTTTTAAGTCTTTGGGAGCAGCTTCGGTCGAATATTGCGTTTTTCCGGGAAAAAGAAATGATGGATATTGCAATGTAAAAGTGATGATTTCCACTTCGTTTCCTTGTCTGGCGAATTCAGTAGCCAATCGCTCATTAAAAGCAGCCAATCCTCCGCGGAAAGGGAACGAAGTCCCAACAATGACTATTCTCATACGTGATTAAACTGGTTTGGTTAGAGAGTTTTCTAGAAAGTTTTCGTTTCTTTTTATCTATTGCAAAAGTACAAATAATTCATTTTACTTTACTGCTTTGTCTTACATTTTTAATGACTCCAAAAAGCTTACATTTGCCTAAGCCAATTGGAAGTAACTCTTTTTTCAACCTTTTATTTATTTTTTTTTAAAATAATTTTATTACTCGGCGAAAAATCACTTAATTTGCGGTCTGAAAATTAGAACAAATAAATATAATTGGCAATGAAAGAATTTTTGAAATACCTCGGTTCCATTTTAATTTTAATCGGAGTAGTAATATTGGCATTATACTTCTTTGGCGTTTCTCAAGCGAATGCTATGTTGGCTTCAGCCGGAATCGTTATGGTAGCAGGTTTAATTACTCATATTGTAGTTAACAGACAAATTGACTAATTGCAATTTGAAAAGAAGAACAAAATAAAGGGATGTCTGAAAAGATATCCCTTTTTTGTTGACTTTTTTCTCTGTCGGTAAATTGATCAAAAAAATCGGCTAAAATTTGATATATAAGCCTGTGTTGAAATTTGTGGTGACAAGATCAAATCTGAATTTAGATTGAGTGTCAAAATGCACATCTGGGAAAAAACCGAATTCAGAATTTAAACTCCAATAAAGAGACTTCGAGAGTCGTATGTTAAGACCGGGTGAAAAGTTTAATGTCCAATCGTTTATATTTAAACCTGTTGCAAACTTAGGGCGTATAATTCCATGTGGGTAAATGTATTCAATCTGAACTGGTACTAAAAACGTATGTGAAGTTTGTCCTTGATATTCCATAAACAGCCCTAATATCCCAGTTTTGAAATATAGATTTTCATTGACTCTTGGAAGCCAAATATGAGCAACTACTCCAGTTACAGTCACAGATAAATCGTTCAAACCTACCACCGAAAGAACTCCTCCATAAGCTTCTAGGTCAACTTTGAAAGGTGGAAGTTTTTTTTCATAAATGATACATTTTTCGCCATCGCAAACGATGTTATGATAGTCTTGAGCAAGTGTTATAAGGTTTTTGTGATCAGGCTTTTTTATAGATTCAATTTCCGTTTTCAATCCTTTCGCATCGCTTAGGCTATAGGTTAAAATGCCAATATGCGTGTTGGATTTATATAGATAATCTTTATCATCTTTCTTTTTAATTATTTCTTCGTAAGGAAGTTCTGTTAAGGAAATTCCATCTTTTTCGAAATAATAATGATCAGCTTGAAAATTATCGACTCTGTAATAAATATTCAATTTCCCATTGACGAGATATTCCAGGAACATTTTAGTTCCATCTACATCTTTGGAAACATAAAATTTGCTATCAATAAACCGATAAGCTAATATATTATTTGGATAATAGTGAGTTATTGTGTCTTTCTTGTCCTTACGGAAAGAACAGACTTCACTCATTCGGTAATTGCCTCTGTAGTCTAACTCGCCAAATATGGTATCACCCTCTGATTTAATTATATATCCGGCTCTAAAATCAGCTTGCGAAAATAAAGTTGCAGTTGAGAGAAGAAGGCCAACTAAAAGAATTAATGCATTTTTCATAACCTAAATTCGTAAGAATTAGGTTTCAAAAGTATAAATTAAATTTAACTTTGCAAAACTTTGTTGTTTTTTATAAGCTACAAAAGAAAGTAACCAAAAATGGAACTGTAAAATCGACAATGAATCCCTGATAAATAGAGATAATGGCGTATTCTTTTCCTGAATTTTTTACAATTATCGGGAAAGTGGTATCCATTGTAGTGGCTCCTCCGGCCGAAATAGGAGATAACTTGCCAAAATACTTTACCATCCAGGGGGCAAGTAGTAAAGTGATGATTTCTCGCATGATGTTCGACAAAAGGGCGATTGTCCCCAACTCAATTCCTTTGTACTGAGTAATAAGGATGCTGGAAAGTGAATAATAACCAAAACCTGAACCAACAGCCAGACATTCAAAGATGCTTCGGTTTGAGAAAAAGAAACTCACCGCTAAAACGCCAACAAATGTCCCGGCAATGGTCATGAGTGGAAGAAACATAAATCGCGGATTTATGTTTCTGAATTGTCGGAATGAAGTAGGATCATTCCCAATGCTCACACCAACAGAAAACATGAGAGCGCACAACACGTAAAAACTATATTCGCTGTCGAACCATTGAATGGGTAACCAACGGAAAATTCCCAGCAGCAATCCGGTTGCAAAAAAGGATAAAATAATCAGGCTTCCTTTCATTTGCCTACAGATTTTCTTTTGAACGAAACCCAAAGCAACCAAGCTGCCAAAACACTTCCAAGCGTTGCAGCCGAGGCCAAAATGAAAGCTTCGAATCCCAGATTGCCGAATTGGCGGACAACGGTTTCATTCGTTCCCACTTCGAGTCCGAGCAAAAACAATAATAGCCAGATAAGCGTTAGAATTAATCCGTGAATAAAACGGAGTTTCCAATGTCGTAACAGATAGCCAACAGCTATACCGGCAAGCATGAATGAGATAACAACGAACATTTCGGTTTGATTTGCCTGCAAAGATAGAAGAAATCCGAGGATTTGAAAATCAGAAAAAATGAAATTAAAATCTTCAAATCGTCTGTTTTTATTAAAAAACAAGAACGATTGAACGGGGAAACGCCAAAAAATGAGTAATTTTGTGACTCAAATTCAAAATGGTATTGGTTAAGTATAAAATATAATTCAACAATAAAAATAATATGAGCAAAAAAGCATTACTAATGATTTTAGATGGCTGGGGAATCGGTAATCATTCTCACGCAGATGTCATCTATTCTACTCCAACTCCTTATTGGGATTCTTTGTTGGCAAAATATCCAAATTCACAATTACGTGCATCGGGCGAAGATGTAGGATTACCTGACGGACAAATGGGTAACTCTGAAGTCGGCCACTTGAATATTGGTGCTGGACGTGTTGTATATCAGGATTTGGTGAAAATAAATATCGCTTGCCGCGACAACAGCATTTTGGAAAATCCGGCAGTGAAAAAAGCGTATTCGTATGCCCGCGACAATAAAAAGAAAATTCACTTTTTAGGATTGGTTTCTGATGGTGGTGTTCACAGTTCACTCGACCATTTGCTGAAACTGATTGATATTGCAAAAGATTACAATGCCGAAGCATTTGTTCACTGTTTTATGGACGGTCGCGATAC
The DNA here is from genome assembly GCA_037446675.1 of Paludibacter sp. Lineage (GTDB taxonomy): Bacteria > Bacteroidota > Bacteroidia > Bacteroidales > Paludibacteraceae > Paludibacter. The sequence goes on along the minus strand of JBBIID010000171.1, from coordinate 1,053 downwards.
TGACCCAAAAAGCGGAAAAGGCTTTATCGAACAATTGGATAGCTACACAAAAAGCTCAACTACAAAAATAGCTTCTATTATCGGACGTTATTATGCAATGGATCGCGATAAACGTTGGGAACGCGTAAAAGAATCGTACGATTTGATGGTAAACGGAATAGGAAAATCGGCTACCGATGCTGTTGCAGCTATGCAGGCTTCTTATGACGATGGTGTTACCGACGAATTCGTAAAACCAATCGTGATGGTTGATGCTGCCGGAAATCCATTGGCGAAAATAGAAGCTGGTGATGTGGTGATTTTCTTCAACTATCGTAACGACCGTGCTAAAGAATTGACCATTGTGCTTACTCAGCAGGATATGCCGGAAGTTGGCATGAATACTATTCCGTTGGAATACTATTGTATGACTCCGTACGACTCCACTTTCAAAGGATTGAACGTGTTGTTCGACAAAGACAATGTACAAAATACGTTGGGAGAATATGTATCAAGCCTTGGAATGAAACAATTGCGTATCGCCGAAACAGAAAAATTTGCACACGTAACTTTCTTCTTCTCAGGCGGTCGCGAAAGTGAGTTCGAAGGTGAAGAAAGAATTTTGGTTCCATCGCCAAAAGTGGCAACTTACGATTTGCAACCAGAAATGAGTGCTCCTGAAGTTGCCGACAAATTGGTTGCGGCGTTGAACACTCAAAAATTCGACTTTATCGCGTTGAACTTTGCAAATGGCGACATGGTTGGTCACACCGGTGTTTACGAAGCGATAGTAACAGCCGTGAAGACAATAGATAAATGTGTGGAACAAGTGGTGGAAGCAGCTAAGGCAAACGATTACGAAGTGATTATTATTGCCGATCACGGAAATGCTGATAACGCTGAAAACAACGATGGTTCTCCAAACACAGCTCACTCATTGAATCCGGTTCCTTTTGTTTATGTAACTGAAAACACAGCTGCAAAAGTTGAAAACGGAATTCTTGCTGACGTAGCGCCTTCGATTTGTCAGATTCTGGGAATTGAAAAACCAAAAGAAATGACAGGTAAAGGACT
>JBBIID010000170.1:0-6860 GCA_037446675.1 Paludibacter sp. | reverse complement strand
TACCGATATAAAAATTGGAAAAGATACGATCCGGATTGTGAATAATCATTTGGAATCGAACAAAATAACCGAACAGGACAAAGTGATGCCGTTGAGGCTTAAAGATAAATTTGATACGGAAAATCTGACCGACATTACAAGGCATTTTTCGAGAAAGTTGGGCGTTGCCTATAAAATGAGAGCCACGCAGGCAGATGCGGTTGCCAAAGTTATAAGATCATCGCCTTACAAAGTATTGGTTTGTGGTGATTTTAACGATGTGCCGGTTTCTTACGCCTATACAAGAATGAAAGGCAATCTGAAAGATGCGTTTTCGGAAACGGGAACAGGATTTGGATTTACCTTTGAAGAAAAATTTTATCATTTCCGCATCGATTATGTGCTCTACGATGCCAGCACTTTTACCGCTTACGATTATCGGATGGATAAAGTAAAATATTCCGATCATTATCCCGTTAATTGCATGATCGGTTTTAATGCGAAAAAGCAAGATTAACCAAGGAACTTATTTTAAACACATATATCTAAAAAAAGCAAAATTATGAACGTACCTGCAGAATTAAAGTACACAAAAGAACACGAATGGATTCGGTTCGAAGGCGAAGTTGCAACTATCGGAATTACCGATTATGCACAAAGTGAATTAGGCGAAATTGTTTTTGTTGAAGTTGAAACAATTGGCGAAACACTTGGAGCAGGAGATGTTTTCGGCACAATCGAAGCAGTAAAAACTGTTTCGGATCTTTATTTGCCGGTTGGAGGAAAAGTGGCTGAGTTTAACACGGAACTGGAAGACGCTCCGGAGTTGGTAAACGACGATCCTTACGGAAAAGGCTGGATTGCTAAAATCGACGCAGCTGATGTTGCTGGAGCAGCAGAATTGCTTTCGGCAGCTGAGTACGAAGCGTTGATAGGAGCATAAAAAAACGGATGATCTTCCCTTTTCTGCTTGAAAAGGGAAGATGTCATCCTGCAAGGTGGAGGCTTATAAATTTTTATATGAATAAATTTATCAAATATTACTTTTTGGGCATTGGGGGAATTGGGATGAGTGCTTTAGCACGTTATTTTCATGCCAAAGGATTTCAGGTGGCCGGTTATGACCGTACCGAAACAAAACTCACTAAGGAATTGCAATCCGAAGGCATTGAAATTAGTTTTGTTGAGGACGTAGATCAGATTCCGTTTATTTATACTAAACCGGAAAACACTTTGGTTGTGCTTACTCCGGCAGTTCCTCAAAATCATCTACAGTTGGTTTATTTTCGCGAAAATAATTTCACGATTCAGAAACGTGCGGAAGTTTTGGGCAATATAACGAGACAAAGTAAGGGAATTTGCATTGCCGGAACGCACGGTAAAACAACCACTTCGACGATAACAGCTCATTTGCTGTATCAGTCGAGAGTGTCGTGCAGTGCTTTTCTGGGTGGCATTGCCAATAATTACAGCACTAATTTACTGACTTCGAAAGAGAGCAATTTTGTGGTGATAGAAGCGGATGAATACGATCGTTCGTTCCATCAACTTTCGCCATATATGGCGGTAATAACATCCGCCGACCCCGACCATTTGGATATTTACGAAAATGCAGATGCTTTCCGCGAAAGCTTTGAGCATTTCACTTCGTTGATCCGTCCTGGTGGGGCACTGATTATGAAAAAAGGAGTCGATATCGAGCCTCAACTTCAGAAAGGAGTGAAACTTTACACTTACTCGATGGACGGCGGAGCAGATTTTTCGGCCGAAAACATACGCACCGAAAAAGGCGAAATCAGATTCGACTTTGTAACGCCGACCGACCGTATAAACGATGTCCGTTTGGGCGTTCCGGTTCGGATTAATGTGGAGAACAGCGTGGCGGCTATGGCGCTGGCATGGCTCAATGGAGTAACGCTCGAAGAATTGAGAACGGGAATTTCTTCATTCTCGGGTATCTATCGCCGTTTTAATGTGGTTTACAAATCGGAAGATGTTGTGTACATGGACGATTATGCTCATCACCCAACCGAGTTGAAAGCAAGTATTTCTTCTATTCGCAATTTGTATCCTGACAAAAAAATAACGGGCATCTTTCAACCGCATTTGTATTCGCGTACAAGAGATTTTGCCGGCGAATTTGCAGCGGCTTTGTCTCAATTGGATGAACTCATTTTGCTGGATATTTATCCTGCCCGCGAATTACCTATTGAAGGAGTGACATCGGATTTGATATTAAGTGACGTTAAACTTGAAAATAAAGTTCGATGTTCAGATGAAAATCTGTTACCTTTGCTAAAGGAAAAGCACTTAGAGGTTTTGGTAACATTCGGAGCTGGTGACATTGATAAAATGGTTCCAAAGATTAAAGAACAGTTTAAGTCGTTGGCGGCTGAAAAAAATCGCACCGACGATACTTCTCATAATCCTGACGCTATATGAAACCGGTGGTAAAATACTCGTTGTTGTCGGTGAGCATTGTCCTTGTATTGGGCTTTGTTGCATTCACGATGTGGTATTTTACAGTCAACAAAGAAGATAAAGTTTGTCATGAACTTGAGATTTCAATTTCCGATAGCGAGAAAAGTAAACTGATCAGTCAGCAGGAAATTGCTCAAATTTTGGAGCAAACCGGATTGAACCCAATTGGCAAGTCGTTACGGCGGATCAAATCGGAATCGATAGAAGAAATGTTGCAGAAAAACGAGATGATTAAGTCGGTTGAATGTTACAAATCTCCATCCGGGTTGGTAAAAATCAATGTGGATCAACGTTCGCCCAAATTCAGAGTGGTAGGGTTGGGGAGTTATTATGTGGATGCCGATAGAAAAGTGATGCCTGTTTCTCCGAATTTCGCAGCCTATGTTCCGGTGGTTTCCGGGCGCGTAACCGTGACATTTGCGATTGGACCTTTGTTCGATTTTGTTACTTTTCTGGAAGAAAATCCGTTTTGGAATGCGCAAATAGAACAAATTTATGTTCGCGAAGATAAAAAGATAGAACTTGTTACGCGTGTGGGCGATGCAATTGTTTTGCTGGGCACGCTGGATAATTTTCAGATAAAGTTAGAAAAATTGCGCAAGTTGTATCTTTACGGATTCAACGAATTTGGGTGGAACAGGTACAAAAAAATTGACTTACAGTATAAAGATCAGGTGGTTTGTACAAAGATAGGTGCTGATCCCGAGCCTCCAAAAATGGTGGCTAAAGAAGAAAAAGATAGTATTATTCCGAGTAAACTATGAATTCAACTAAAATTATTTCAATAGATTTTGGCAGTTCCAGAATTTCAGCCATGGCAGGTGAAGTTCTGGATAATGGAGCGCTCAGAATTTTGTCGGAAGAGTCGAAACCGTCGGATGATATAAAGTGGGGAATTGTAGACAAACCGACAGGCGCATCGTACAAGGTGAGCGAATTGCTGAAATTACTAAAAAATAGTGCAAGAATCCCGGAAGTATCGCAGGTTTCTGTGGGACTGGGTGCTAAAAGTATGAAAAACAAAGTACATACGATTAGCCGCTTTGTCGGGAAGCCGAATGTGGTAACCGATCATTTGCTTGCCGACATGCTTGCCGAATGCGAGAAAAATTTCCTGCGCGAGGATATTGATGTATTCGATATTATACCGCTTTCGTATACGCTGGATGGAGCCCGACTGGACGATCCGGTAGGAAAGAAAGCATCACAGATTACAGCGAATTATAATGTGATTTTGGGTCAGAAAGTGATAAAATCGGAACTGGAAAGATGTTTCGACCGAACAGGTATTTTGATGGGATATAGCCCATTGGCTATCGAAGCCGTCTCCACGGTTTTGCTCGAAGATCACGAACGCGAAGCCGGTTGTGCCATAATAAACTTCGGAGCTACTACTACAATGGCCGGAATCTATCATGATGGTGTGTTGCAACATTTATTGGTCGTTCCGCTGGGAGGAAAAAATATAACCAAAGATATTCAGGAATTGGGAATCAGCGAAGCGCATGCCGAAAAACTGAAATGTTTGCAGGGCTTTGCGTTGGAACGTTTGGTGGAAAATCCAATGTATGTTCAGATTCCTTCGGAAGATGCGGCAGGAGTTCCGGTGCGTATTTCCACTAAATTTTTGGCAACAATTATCGAAGCCCGTCTCGAAGAAATGATGACTCCGATTATGAACTTAATTTCAGGATTGAAATTTACGCTCGAAGAAGGAATTGTAATCACAGGTGGCGGTTCGAAAATGAGAAACATTATCGACTTTGTTGCCGAAAAAACCGGAATCAATGTCCGTTTCGGCGATCATTCCGATTGGTTGTCGGACGATACGGACAAGAAATTTACCGATCCTGAATTTTCGCAGCTAGTGGGAACTTTATTGCTCACAAACGAATATGTTCTTGAGCACCCCGAAGAAGTCGCCGCCGAAGAACCAAAGAAAAAGTCCAAACTCCCTGGTAAAAAACTGGGTGAGAAGATTACCGAACGAATTTTCGACTTCTTTAGCGACGAAACAAAACTGAATTAATAAGAAATAATTTAAGCACAAAAATATATGGGATATTTAGACGAAAGTTTGCCTTTGGAATTGCCATTAATTGACAGTTCTATTATAAAAGTGATAGGAGTTGGTGGCGGTGGTGGTAACGCTGTCAATCACATGTATCGTCAGGGAATTACGGATGTATCGTTCGTAGTTTGTAATACCGACAACCAGGCGCTGGCCAAGTCGCCCGTTCCCACTAAAGTTCAGTTGGGAGCTGATACTACCGAAGGGCTTGGTGCCGGTGGAAAACCTGAAGTTGCTAAAAGAGCCGCCGAAGAATCGATCGATAGAATTCAGGAAATACTGAAAGATAATACTAAAATGGTGTTCATCACTGCCGGAATGGGCGGTGGAACGGGAACCGGAGCTTCACCTGTAGTGGCAAAAGCAGCACACGATTTGGGTATTCTCACCGTAGGTATCGTAACAATTCCTTTCGCTTTCGAAGGAATGCTCAAAATCCGTCAGGCACTCGAAGGAGTCGCTGCATTGAGCGAACATGTAGATGCTATTCTGGTAATAAATAACGAAAAACTGAAACAGATTTATCCTGATTTGGAACTATCCAATGCTTTTGCTAAAGCGGATGATGTGTTGACTAATGCGGCGAAAGCTATTGCCGAAATTATTACCGTTCCGGGCTATATAAACACCGACTTCGCGGATGTGTACAGCATCATGAAAGATGGAAATGTAGCGATAATGAATACCGGTTATGCTTCGGGCGAAAACCGTATTACCAAAGCAATTGAAGATGCGTTGAATTCTCCGTTACTGAACACAAATGATGTGAGCGGTGCGAGTAAGATTTTGTTAAGTCTTTATTGTTCAAACACCGACCAGATCAGAATGGAAGAAGTGGAACAAATTCACGAATTCATGTCGAAAGTGGGCGAAAACGTTCAGGTTATTTGGGGAGCAAGCTTTGATGATGAACTGGGCGAAAACGTGAAAATTACGTTGATTGCTACCGGATTCGATGTGAGCGATATTCCGGGCATGCCGCCTTCGGTTGTGAAATCGCACACACATAAGCATATTCACAGTTTCGAATCGAAAAAGTACTACGAACCTGTAGTGAAACAAGAAGAGCCGGTGGTAATTGATTTAACCGACGAGCCACGCGAGGAACAGGCTGTGAAACCAAATACTGACAAAATTATGGAACAGTATTACGGAAAAGGATTGCAACCTGAGCCAGAACCGGAACCTGAGCTTCCTATTTTTACTCTCGACGATTTGGAAGATGAGTCGAATATGGATAAAATAGAAAACATCCCGGCGTGGAAGAGAAAATTATTTAAATAAGAAAAGTTGATTTAATAATAATGTAAAACGAGTAGAATTTCACAGATTAATCAACGAACAAAAAAACTGGAAAAATGAACGAATTATTTGATAAAGTCAGCGAAGATATAAAAACAGCTATGTTATCGCGCGATAAAGTGGCATTGGAAGCCTTGCGTGGAATGAAGAAAGAGTTTTTGGAAGCCAAAACAGCAAAAGGCGGAGATGGAAATCTGGCCGACGATGTAGCTGTTAAGATCCTTCAGAAAATGGTGAAGCAACGCAAGGAATCGGCTCAGATTTATAAAGAACAAAACCGTCCGGAACTTGCCGAAAACGAGCTTGCCGAAGTAGCCGTTATCGAACGTTATCTGCCAGCTCAAATGACAGATGCCGAGCTGGAAGTTGCTGTGGCAGCCGTTATTGCTCAGGTAGGTGCTACAGGCCCTCAGGATATGGGCAAGGTAATGGGCGTTGCAAGCAAACAATTGGCCGGAAAAACTGAAGGAAAACTGATCTCGGAAAAAGTGAAAGCTTTGCTGGCGAAATAAAATTTTCACTGAGTTTATTACAACACAAAAGTGCGGGATATGAAAATTTTCCGCACTTTTGTTTTTTATTTCTTAGTCAATTTATATCTCAAATGAGTTGTCTGGTCTGACGGTATCACTTCTGCAATTTGTATGTCATATTTGTTTTTGTCGATGCCATCAAACAGTCGGATGCCACTCCCTAAAAATACAGGGGCAATGTGAATAAAAAATTCGTCAACAAGTCCGGCGTTCAAAAATTGTTGGATGGTATTTGCACCACCTTGTATTCTAATGTCCTTTCCTTTTGCCGATTGTCTTGCTTTTTCCATAGCACTCTCTATTCCGTCGTTTATAAAGTAAAAAGTTGTTGATCCCTTTTGAACCCAGGGCTCTCGTTTCTCGTGTGTTAGTACGTAAACATCTGCTTCATATAAATCTTCTGCCCAGGCAACTTCCCCTTCTTCAAACATCCGTTTCCCCATAATGTAAGAACCCGTTCGGGCAAATACATCATCTATTAATTTGCTGTCAGC
>JBBIID010000169.1:0-6869 GCA_037446675.1 Paludibacter sp. | reverse complement strand
CGGTTACAGAGGGATAATTTTAAACTCCGAAACTAAAGAAGATTCCGCCAATATCGGCATCTATATTCGTGAAGCAAATAATTATAAAGGGTTTAGAGTGCATTCCATTATGTCGCGATATAATTTTTCTGATCGCGCGAAAGAGAACTGGAAGATTATAGTCGATAAAATTGCAAATAAAGGAGTACAGCTTTGGGTAATTTTTGGAAGAAAAGAGGCTGGAATAACGGATGCTATTGTGGAAGCCAAACTAAAAGAAATCGTTAATTATTCCCGAGCAAAAAATGTTCAGGTGATTCTTTATCCACATAGTTCATGTTACATAGCTACAGCAGAGGAAGCATTCTCATTCGTAGAAAGAATAAATAGTCCAGATTTACAGTTAGCAGTACATCTTTGCCATGAGATACGTGCCAACAATGGTGCGCGTATAAATGAAGTTTTTGAAAGTGTAAAAACTCGAATTGGAGCTGTAACGCTTGCAGGAACAGATTCGATTCCTGACAGAACATCCAATTTTACGGTTGATATAAGCACAATACAACCGATAGGAAAAGGGAATTATGATTTAAATCAATTTGTGCATGCACTCAAGTCTTCTGGCTATAAAGGATTGGTAGGGTTTATTAATTTCAAAATCGAAGAAAAGTCTGAAATCTATTTACCCAGTTCAATAAGTATATGGAAATCATATCTGAATAAATAGATTTTGAACTTTTTATAAAGCTCTGTTTATGATAAAAAAAGTAATCGCTTTCTTTCGATCACATCAATGGGAAAAAATTAGGCTAAAGGCTCTGTTTATATTTGCCGGAATAACTTCAACCATTTGGTTTTTGGTCAGGGTTATTCCCAAACCTCAAAGGGCTGCGTATCCTTGTATGCGGGCAGCTGCTCCCGTGATGTCATCGTTTGTACTATGGTGTCTATCTGTGGTGGGAATGTTAACTGCATGGCGAAAAGCAAAAGCAGGTTTTCTTAAATCTAAATACTTGTATGCTATTTTCTTTGGATTAGTATTTGTGATTTTTGCCGTGACTTTTACGGTCCAGAACTCAGGGAAACTAAGTGCGATTCTACTCGATCAAACAATTACTGTCAATAATCCGGTAGGAAGCGGTAAAGGCATTTTCCCGGGCAGAGTGGTTTGGGTTTACAATCCTGAAGCTGCCAAATGGACGGGATCCGGTTATTATTGGGCAGCTGCTGTCAATTCGCAAGACCAATACAACAAATCTTTCACGGCCGGGATCAATGCTTTATCAGGAGGCAATAGCGATACGGAATCATGGAACAAACTATTCAATTGGTTCAATGCAAATCATAACAGACCAAATACCGGTTATCAAACAGGTGATAAAATCGCGATAAAAATCAACATGAACAATAGCGATGCGCCTGCGGCAAACAAAGGCAATACTGCCAATGCAAATCCTCAAACATGTGTAGCTTGCGTACAAAGTCTGGTGAATGCAGGCATTCCGCAAAATGAAATATGGATCGGCGATCCTAGCCGGGCTGTAACCGATAATGTTTACAATGCGTTACGTACGGCTTTTCCCGATATTCATATTGTTGATTATTTCGGAAATAACGGTCGCGAGACTACCACCACTATTCAAAACGTATTTCCTAACACCGACGTATTACCACATCAATCTGCTTGTTTTTACAACGCACGATATATTGTCAATATACCGATACTTAAAGGACATGAGGGTCAGGCAATCACATTCGGATCAAAAAATTTTTACGGGATTAATGGAATAAAACCTTTATGGACCGATAACGGAGGTAAACACCCGGGATGGAATGCGTTGACCAACTATATGACCAACGCCAACTTTGGAGGAAAAACTATTCTTTGGGCAATGGATGCCATGTATCCTACGCGCGATGTAGGCGGTGTTCCTGATAAAAAGTGGACAGAAGCTCCTTTTAATGGAAGACCCGCATCAAGTTTTATCATGTCACTGGATGGAGTGGCCGAAGAATCGGTTTCTCTCGACTTCTTTTACCAGCACTATCCCGATGTGGTAAATAACAATGGAGGAATGAATAATGCCGAAGGCTATATGATAGCTGCTGCCAATGCCGGCGCAGGTGTTCACGAACATTGGAACAATAATATCGACAGAAAATACGCAAAGAATCTGAACCCTCAGGCAACAACCGGAATCGAACTCATACAGGTCACAGTTTTAAATACAGATGTAAAACACCCGACACAGGACAACGAAGGAGGAATAAAGCTTTACAGTATTGGTAATGGATATGCCCGACTGAATATACCCGATGTTTCGATAATATCTAAATTGAAACTCGAACTATTTTCAGTGAATGGTCGTCCGGTGATAGAAAAAACAATGGACACAATCTCCAATAATATCATCTATCTGGGAAAATTGCCATTCGGAGTTTATTTATACAAATTAAATTTCTGGAACAATGAGTGTTCCGGAAAAATAAGAATCTCGGACAAGAAACACTAAACTGATCATTAATTATACTCTTAAAATATCTTGATACAAAACATGAAAAACATTAAATTTTTACTTGGACTTCTTTCTATTTTATTTTTCTCAAGTTGCAACCCCGAACTTCCAATCGATCCGCCCGATGATGGAGGAAAAGATACTACAACCGTTACTCCTACGCGAGAAGGAGATGTGGTTGGAAAAGTTACAGTCGGATACCAAGGTTGGTTTACAGCTCAGGGAGATGGTTCGCCCGAAAATAAATGGGGGCATTTCAACTTTGAATGCTGGCCAGATGTAAGTGAATATGAAAAAACGTACAAAACAACCTATGCAAATTTACCCAACGGACAAGAAGCCCGCTCGTTTTCGTCATGGGATCAATCCACCGTAAATAAACATTTCGAATGGATGAAAACGTATGGTATTGACTGTGCTGCTTTACAACGTTTTTGTAATGAAATAACTCCCGGAAGCAGCATAAAAAGATTCAGGGATGGAATTGCAGCCAGAGTAAAAATTGCCGCAGAAACGAATGGTGTGAAGTTTTACATGATGTATGATGCCAGTGGCTGGAAAAATCTCGAAGTGATGAAAACCGACTGGATAAATACGATCACCAATCCTGATGGACTGAATCTTCTGTCCTCACCTGAATACGCAAAACAAGATGGAAAACCGGTTGTGTGCATTTATGGTCTTGGTTATCTGAATCATCCGGCAAGCGCCGAAGAAGCTCTTGATTTAATCAACTGGTTCAAAGCACAAGGCTGTTATGTGGCTGGCTCATGTCCGGGACAATGGCGTACTGGTTCCGGCGACTCCAAGTCTGGATTTATTGAAACTTACAAGGCTTTTGATATGATTTCGGGTTGGGCAGTAGGCCGGGTGGTAGATGCAGGCTACACTCAATGGGTAACTGGCGATCGTGACTTCTGTTTGGCAAATGGAATGGATTATCAACCTTGTGTCTATGCCGGAACTTCATTTTATAATTCTAATGGAGGAACTTCACCGCAAAATCAATTCCCAAGAAATCATGGAAACTTCATGTGGTCGCAGTTTGCCGTATTGCGCAATGCCGGAGTTCAAACCGCTTATGTAGCTATGTTCGACGAAGTAAATGAAGCTACTCAAATTTTCAAAACAGCAGAAGATTCTACTCAAATTCCTGATGGTAAATGGTTTCTTACTCTCGATGCAGATGGAATTACATGCTCTTCCGACTTCTACCTCAGACTTACCATGGATGGTGGAAGAATGCTAAAAGGACTTATTCCTTATCAAGCCTCCCACCCTACTCCACATTATCAACGGCTCAAGATCGGGCAAACTATTGCCTTAAAATCTTTAGCTAACAACCTATATGTAAGTACTGACAATAATGGAAATAATACTCTGATTGCCAATAAATCAACAGTTGGATCGACTGAGAAATTCAAGGTTGTTGCTGCTGAAAATGGCAGCATTGCACTTTTAGCATTGTCTAACAACAAATATGTCACTGTGGATCCAACTGGAGCATCGCCTCTGAAGGCATCGAGTGATAATATTGGAGAGAATGAGAAATTTTTAGAAGTTGACGGAGGAAATGGCGGTATCAGTTTAAAGGCGAATGCAAATAATCTTTATGTGAATGCGGATAATGGAGGAAGTTCTCCTCTTGTCGCAAAAATAACCACCATTACTGTTTGGAGAACATTTATGGTTGAATATTATTGATTTCATATCTCATCAAAACAAATCTACTAATTGTCAAAAAAATCATATGAAATTATCAATTCACAGAACACTGTTTCTGTTACTACTTATATTGATATCAAGCCTTTCAGAAGCCAAAATAGTTTTACCTTCAATACTTGGAGATAATATGGTGCTTCAACAGCAAACAACAGTTACATTGTGGGGACAAGCCAATGTAAGAGCAAAAATAAAAATTACAACATCTTGGAATAGAGTTATTTATAAAACATCTGCCGACGAAAAAGGAAAATGGCAAATACAAGTTAAAACGCCCGCTGCCGGAGGACCATACAATATAACGATTACCGATGGCGAAAAGCTGGTATTAAACAACATACTTATTGGTGAAGTTTGGTTTTGTTCCGGTCAGTCGAACATGGAAATGCCAATGAAAGGATTTGACCGTCAGCCATTGAACGGGACTAATACAATTATTGCAAAAGCGAATCCAAAAACTCCCATCAGAATGTTTACAACCGATTCGAAGAATGGAGTTTGGACACGACAATTTAGTAAAGAGCCTCAAACGGATTGTAAAGGAGAGTGGTTGGAAAACAATCCTGATAATGTGGGCAATATCAGCGCAGTTGGATATTTCTTTGCAAAATATATTCAGGAAGTTTTGGAAGTTCCTGTTGGCATTGTTGTTTCTTCATGGGGTGGCTCGAGAGTTGAACCGTGGATGAGCAAAGAGGCTATTGCTCCTTTTATTAAATCATCGAATGAGAGTGATTCAAAACCACTAAGTCCAGGAGCTCCATCAGTGCTTTATAATGCAAAAATAGCGCCACTCACCAAATTTGCTATTAAAGGCTTTCTTTGGTATCAGGGCGAAAGTAACCGCGATAATGCTGATACATATGCTAAATTAATGCCCGCATTTGTCAAAGATCTTCGTGCGAAATGGAATATCGGAGATTTTCCGTTTTATTTTGTTGAAATAGCGCCTTTTGCTTACAATGGCGTTGACGGATTATCGGCTCCCCGCTTACGCGAAGTTCAATGCCAGAACATGAAAGATATTCCACATTCCGGAATGGTGTCGACTCTAGATGTCGGAAGTCCAAATTTTATTCACCCAATGGATAAAGAAACTGTTGGAACTCGTTTAGCTTGGTGGGCATTGGCCGATACTTACGGAAGAAGTGGTTTTGGCTACAAATCTCCCATTTTTAAATCTATGGAAATTAATGGAAGTAAAGTTTACATAAACGTAGAGAATGCCGAACAGGGACTCTGCCCCATGTGGACCGAGCTTGCAGGTTTCGAAATTGCGGGGAAAGACAAAGTGTTCTACCCTGCAAAAGCTGAAATCGAAACCAGCAGTTGCCGATTGGCTGTTTCTTGCGAAAAAGTATCTGAACCTGTAGCCGTTAGGTACGCCTATAAAGATTATGCAGAAGCAAGCGTTTTTAATATCTACGGGCTACCTTTAATCCCTTTCCGCACCGATAATTGGTAATTGAATAGTTAACCTTAAGAAATTGGAAATAATGAATTGATTCTGATGCATTTCTTGCAGCAGACAATATTCTTTTTTTTCAACTAATCAACAATAATACAAACTATTAAATCAATTTGAAATGAAAAAATCCATGATTTTTCTTTATGGAGCAGCAACTTTCGTTTTTATGAGTTGCTCAAATGAGAATTTAGTTTTAAAAGAAAGCTCCCAACCTTCAATTGGGAAAATGTTCAAAGCCGCATCTCCTAATGGAGATGTAGTAGGTAAACTTACAGTTGGATATCAGGGCTGGTTCGCAGCACCCGGAGATGGTTCTCCCATCAACACTTGGATGCACAACAACTATGAGTGCTGGCCGGATTGTAGTGAATATTCTACAACTTATCAAACTCCGTTTAGTGCATATCCAAACGGACAACCAGCGAGAATGTTTTCATCTTACGATCAATCAACAGTGAATAAACATTTTGAATGGATGCAAACTTATGGTATTGATTGTGCTGCACTTCAACGTTTTGCAAATGAAATTACCCCCGGAAGCAGTATTAAAAATTTTAGAGATGGCATAGCAACTCGGGTAAAAAATGCGGCTCAACAGTATGGACGAAAGTTTTATATAATGTATGATGCCAGTGGTTGGGGTGATTTAAATGCTATAAAAACAGACTGGTTGAATACTATCACAAGCTCATCTGGTTTAAACCTGTTATCTTCGTCTGCTTATGCGATGCAAAACGGGAAACCTGTTGTAAGCATTTATGGGTTAGGATATACTCAACATCCATCATCAGTCACTGAAGCATTAGACTTAATTAATTGGTTTAAGAATCAGGGGTGTTATGTAATTGGATCAGTCCCTGGTCAATGGCGAACGGGAACTGGTGACTCAAAAGCAGGTTTTATTGATGCTTATAAAGCATTCAATATGATTTCTGGCTGGGCTGTAGGTCGGGTTGTGGATGCAAGTTATAATGGTTGGATAACCGGAGACAGAGATTTCTGTGCAGCAAATAATATGGATTATCAACCATGTGTATACCCTGGAACCTCTTTTTATAATACAAACGGAGCTTCCTCGCCTCAAAATCAATTTCCCAGATATCATGGCGAGTTTTTATGGTCACAATTCACAACAATTAAAGCAGCAGGAGTTACTAATGTTTATGTTGCCATGTTTGATGAAG
>JBBIID010000168.1:245-6911 GCA_037446675.1 Paludibacter sp. | reverse complement strand
AAGGTGCTAGATACTGTGGATTTTCGAGTGTTTGAACCCAAGGACAAACATGACAGAAAATGAAAGGCATATCGTTGTTGGTAAAACCAAAAATTCTTTCGTATGATTTTTTCAACAAATTAAGTTCTCTTGCATAAAGTTGTGGACGCTGACTGTTACTTTCACCCTGATACCAAATTGTACCTTTAATGTTGTATCCCATTAGCGGATTAATTTTCAAATTATAATAAGAACTCATCTGATTTGTTCCATCCGGGTAAAATTCCTGATCAAAATACAATCCTAAACGTTTCATATCAAGCACTAAGCTTGCATCAGTTTGAATATCAACAGCAGGTAACCAAGCTTCTATTACCGAACTTCCAACAGCAGTATTCAAAATTCCCACAGGGATATTTAATTCTTCCTGTAATTTTGCGGCCATTGAATAGGCCACAGCTGAAACTTTTCCGAGCTGCATGCCATCGTTTGCACTTCCCCAATAAGCGCCTTGAATATCTGTATTTGGTGTCCATGGTGCAGTAGTAGCTGTTGGTTCAAGGAAGAAACGGATATTATCGTTATTGGCATTTGCCATCAAAGTTTGCCCATCGATAGTTCCTGCCACATTCAAAGCCATATTAGATTGACCTGACGACAACCAAACTTCACCGATAAGAATATCGTTTACACTTTGTATCAGGTTTTCACCTTCCAACACTTCAATTCTGTATTTATCATAACTACCTGTTTGCGCATCGAAAGTTACTTTCCATTGGCCTGAAGCAGGAACAATAGCCACTTTTGTATCAATTTTCACATCGTTTTTATACCAATCAACTGTTATTTCTTTTCCTACAGTTGCTGTTCCCCAAACTGAAATTGGTTTATTCTGCTGGAACATCATTTTATCACTGAAAAGAGTAGGCAATTTTGTCCGGTTGGTAAGATCCACAATTTTCACATTAGATACCGCCATTTGTATTCGTCCGGTATAGTCTGTTGGAACATTTACAGCATAAAAGCGTATAAAGTTGATGTTACTCAAGTCCATATCGCCACCCGTTTTGCCTCCAGTAGAAAATGGAACCAAATAAGTATGTTGTCCGGCTTTCCAGTCAACACTTCCAATTCCCCAGGTCATCTCATTTACGTCAGAGTGGCCACTACTTGTAAGTTCTATTTGTCCGGAAACACGGCTAAGAACAAAAATATCGCCTGGGTTTTGTTCTGTAATATTAGCATCGAACATCAAATAAACCTGTTTCTTATCGTGCGCAGAAGCATCAATCGGAGTTTCGGTAAAACCTTTTCCATTTGCAAATGTAACTCCGTTTGCCAATGGACTGTCCATTGTATAAGGTACATTACCAACCAGGTAAGTAGTATCGATGACTGCCACTACCGGTGGATCAACCAGAATAGTAGGATCAATCAACTGAATGTCTTTCAGGCGGATTTGAAGCGCATCTGGTTCACCCGGAATATGTGCAAAAGCAAAACGGAACCAGTTTAATGGTTTTGACAAATCAAAATTTGCTTTTTTATCGCCGGTTGACAATGGCAAATATAAGTCGGTCCAACCATTTTGTAAATTTAAACCTTTAATTCCCCATTGAACATAAGTATCAACAGGCGTTTGGTCGTTAGCTAATTCAATCATTGCAAAACCTGCGTCTTGAATAAATGAAATATCTCCCGGATTGTCCAAATTATCAATATACACTCTCATTTTTAGAACTAAGTTTCCAAACTGAGAACCTGAAGCATTGATATTTAGGCCTCTCCAATAAGATTGAAAGCCATAATAATTGCTTCCGTCAGGACCAAATCTATTGACCTGAGAACTGGTCGCAATTGTTCCTACTACTTTGGGTACTTGCTGTGCACCCACACTTATTGCCAAAAGCAATAAAAAAGAAAAAAGAGTAAATCTAATTTTTTTCATGGATTAAACTAAATTAAATGAAATGATTTTAAGAATGACTTCGACAAAAGTAAAAGCCATCCTTTAGTGATATAATTAATATTTCCTTAATTAAGATGACAATATTACAGGTTTAACAAGAAACTGAAGAGTCAGAATTTCAGCGTTATTATATCAATAGATTGTCATTGTTTTGTTCTGATAAGGAACAGGATAAGCAGTTAGCCACACTTCAGGTTTGAAATTCAATTTGTCGGCATCGTATCCTAAAACATAGACTTCAATCTTTTTATCTTTAATGCTTTCCGGCATGGGAAAGTAATAAGTGTAATTTGATCCTGATTTTACGGTGATATTTTCCCATGGATTAGCAGGATAAGAAGTGGCACGAGTAGGCGCACCTACATATTGTCCGTCAACTTTTAAAGCGGCATATGCTCCTTCTGCTCCATGCTCACCATTTATTGCTACGCAGAGATAACTGTTTTTTGCAACTTCTTTTAGAGTAAATGCATCGGAAAAAGCACCTTTACATTTCATCACATTATTATCTGCGAACAAATTGCTCGCTCGGAATTTCTCAGAAAGTATTTTTTTCCCATTGCTATAAACTTCTATTTCGGCAAACGCATCGGGATATGGGTTGATTTTAAGATAACGCATTTTCTCCCCTACAGGAATTCGCATTGTAGTATCGGCAATAAAAGTGATCGTTTTCCATTTGTTTAGATCCGAAGATATACGAGCAAAATTCCCTTCGTCGAACATTAAAGGTTGTAATTCATACTCGTTGTTTACTTTCAGAATGATGCTGTCGACTTGTAGTTCTTCGCCTAAATCGAGCCGGAAGCAACCTTGTTTAATTCTATTATCACCTTTAATCTTTGATGGATAAAATCTCGTATTCATGTTTCCATCAAACATATTCTGATCCCAAATTCCACGATTCACAAAGGTTGTCTGCTGGAAAAAAGCATCGCGTGCAGCTTTTACTTGCGGTATTTTTGTTTCTCCCGAACGATAAAGCGACCTAACTTCCATCGCATTATTATCAGCAGCAAAAACTGTTGCTTCGTACAATGCTTCGGCATCTTCCGGAATAGAAGTTTTATTCAATTCCATTATTTTTCGATGATAAGGTTCGTTCAGTTTTTCACCGTCAAAATTTATTTTCATCGATTTTCCGGCTGTCAAAGCTGAACTCACGTCCTTCCCATCAATTTCAATTTTCTTAAATTTCGACAAATTAGCCAATCGTATGTCAGCCGATGATCCCGGAAAACCTAACAATTTTATTACGATTGGTTGATTGGGCACATTTTTTACAATCTCAAAATCAACACCTTCAACTCCAACCTCATCGTACTGACTATTTGTAGAAACAGCAAGCAACATTGAACGAAATGGAGGAACATTTACTTTTACTGATTGACCGTATTTATAGCTTCCTAGTAATTTTTCGGTTGGATGAAGTAAACGGATTTTTACATGTCCACCTTTTTTTAATCCAACTTCCTCATTAAGATTTACGGTGATTTCTTCAGGAGTCCAGGTCAAATTTCGCAATGTGACCAGTTGAGTTTTTCCATCGCCGCGCGATAAAGCATATTTCCCATAACTTGCAGGGAGTTCTTTCGCATTGATTAATATTTTAGCAAATTTTTGATGCAAATTAAAAATTCTGGCCAACTTTGGAAATTCATCATCGGCAAGTAACCACGGGTTCCCATAAATTTCTGGGGATAAAATCAATGCTCTATTAAATGTTTGTAAAATAAGATCATCTTCCCAATAGTCGAGACACGAAGACAAACACACACCATGGTCCTCGGTAAGTCTTTTTAGCTCAGGCGTCAATCCTCGCCCCAAAGTTCCTGCCCGGTTATGTGGTGCAGTTGTTGTATTAAATGCATTTACGTCGATATACGCTTCCTTTCCTTCCCAAAGGAAAGTAGTGGCGTAGTCTTTCCCTTTGTCTAATCCAAGACGATGGTTCAATAAAATTAAATCGGGCGAATAAGCGCGGCATTGCTTCATCATATCAATAAAATCATCTTCCTTTTCTTTTCGTAACGGGCCGCAAACAGCATCGAATTTAAACAACTCGAAATTATAGTCACGGCAAAGCGCCACCATTAGTTCTTTTCGGGCCGCGGCTTCTTCAGGTGTATTACCAAATCCATCCGGACCGCCCCAAACTCCTAAACGAATTCCATTTTGTTTGCATTTTTCATAAACCGAATCGAAACCGTTTGGGAAATTTCTTTTGTGACGGGCATCAGTGGCTTTTCCGTAAAAGTTTTTACCATCATAAATTCCCGAATCGAAGGCATAGATGTCTAATTGCATTCCATATTCTTTGCGCATCCATTCAAAAAATTCCAAATTGATTAACGTTTGTTTTTCTGTTGTGCCCTCATTCGTATTGTTTATCCACGAAAAATATTGTGCTCGTGATAGACTCGTTTCATCGGCACCGGGAAAAACTTTTTCTCCGGCAAAAAGTGAAATTGGGAAAAAAATTAAAAGAAAATAAATGAGTTTCATGTGCAATTATGTATGAGTTATTAATGGTTTAAATAAAAAAAGGAAGTGTTCTTTATTTTATCAGAAACACTTCCTTTTAGAATAATACACTACTATCGAAATGCATATTCATCGATAGAAGAGTCGGATAATCCGGCTACAAGATTACTAATTTCTTTGTTGCCGAAAAGCCAGTAGATGTAAGTTGCAACACATACAGCCCACTTGGAATTCCATTCATCGAAATTTGAACTTCACGATTACCGGAATCACCCGAGATTTGCTCTGTTTTAAAAACTTTGCCCTGCATATCAATTATTTGCAAAGATACAGGCAGAGCATCTTTTGAAATAAATTTAGCAGTGATAAAAGAATTGTTTGAAGCAGGCATAGGATATATTTCCAATGAAATTTTATCGGCATTCAATTCATTCAACGCAGAAGGAATGTATTCTGCCCAAGTGAATTTTTCCCAACCACCAAAATCGTAGCGGTTACAATTCATTGCTTTTGTTCCATTTTCGGAACAAACAACGGCGTTAGTTCTAAGGCTTTTCAAACCAAACACTTTACTATTGTTTTGCAAATTATGCCAAAGAAATTTTGTAGTGCCAGTTCTGTTGCTTGCAGTCAATGTCATTGAATTTTTAAGTCCGGTTGTGGAAATATATTCCCCAGTTGAAGCTTTCAGTTCAATAAAACCATCATTTTGTTCTACAGTAAACACGCAATTTGGAGTTATAGTCGGACTATTACAAATCAACTGTTTCTGACTGTCGAATGTAACATAGTTAGTTCCATTTTTAATTACAATTTGCTTGGCAATCGGTATATCGGGGGAAGCAAAACTAATTACAAATCCGGCGATATTAAAGCCTGCCTGCTCCATGCGGAAACGGAAAGTGTGCACTCCAGCAGTCAAACTAACATTTGCAGGTAAACGATAGGTTGTCCATGTTTGATAACCACCTGTTGAAGGAATATTGACACTTCCTGTTTTATCTACACCGTCCACTTCAATCCGGAAAGCGCCATTCCCTTGCGGAGAAGCTACGCGAAATTCAAATTTATAGTCGGCAGTTGTTGGAACATTAAGTTGATAATCAATCCACTCTCCTTCCTCAATATTAAAAATATTAGCATTTCCATCCGAACAGGGTTCAATATCAACCCCATCATGTCTGTAAATTTCTCCTTCGTTGATCGTATCATTATCGTGATATGTGACACCTTCTTTGCCTGTAGTATAATTCTCAGCCAAAAATGTATTAGGAATATTTTTTACACCAACTATCGGATCCGGAGCTCTCATTCCAGTTTGATACACTCGTTGAATAGTGCCATCTTCGTTATAAAAAAGTTTATCAACGCAAACCGAACGAGCCGCACCCTTATAATTTTTGCCCGCAGAAAGCACATTGTTATGATAAAAAGCGTACCACTGACCTTCGTATTCCACAATCGAACCATGATTTGTTCCTTCTGTTGTTCCTCCAAGATATACTCCGTGAGAGGTCCAAGGTCCAAGCGGACTTGTACTGGTAGCATATTGTAATCTGTTTTTTGTGTAACCATTCTGGAAGTTATCAGCATACGACAAATAATAAATGCCGTTTCTTTTGTGAATCCACGTTGCTTCGTGAAAATCCTGCAAACCGGTCATCTGTGTAAGCGCACCATCCAATTCCATCATATTATCTTTCAATTTTCCGGCCATGCACTTGCCACCACCGCCATAATAAAAATATGCCTGACCATCATCGTCGACAAAAACGGTAGGATCAATCATTGCATGCTGATCGCCCGGAATTTCGAGATAACCCTGAACAGTAAAATTAGCTGCAGGTTCCGAACTTGTTGCCACACCTATTTTCCATGAATTATTCCAGTCGGTTTCGCTTGGATGAGGAAAATAAAAATAGTATGTGCCATTTTTGTATGCGCAGTCCGGTGCCCACATAAATCCACCATCAGGCCTTCCCCAAGGCACGTCGCTAGCCTCAAGAATTTGTCCATGATCGACCCAAGTAACCATATCGTCGGTAGAAAATACATGATATTTGTCCATTAAATCGCAACTGCGCGGAGGAGCTACGTCGTGAGAAGGATAAATATATAAACGTCCATCAGCCCAAACATGCGCAGAAGCATCTGCCGTATAAATAGTGTCACCGTCAGCATCGAACCTTATACAAGGATTTTCAGCCATGTTTTGCGCTTTCAAAAATGAGAAA
>JBBIID010000168.1:0-219 GCA_037446675.1 Paludibacter sp. | reverse complement strand
CATAATCTAAAAATAATAGAAACCCCTAAGTATCTATGAAAGATACTTAGGGATAATCTGATTAAGGGACATGTAATTTTATGATGGTCGTATAATTGTATTTTTTGTAAGTATCATTACAACATACACCAACACGTACATACACATCAGTTTTATAGTACTTTAATTGTTTTGATTTCAAAACGATAGTCGTATTCTCCTGAGCATTTGTAACACTAA
>JBBIID010000167.1:5054-6923 GCA_037446675.1 Paludibacter sp. | reverse complement strand
TAAAGTTCTTCAAGTTCATAAAGTTTGTGGTTAAACCAATTAACTAATCAACCGATAAACTAATTCTAAATAACGATGCAAATATATAATGTTTTATAGTACTATGCAATGCATAGTACTATAAAACAAAATAAATTATTAAATTAAATGTTTATAAATAATTTATTGTTAGACGTTTAGTGATATATGTATAGATTTTGAATTAACTTTATTTAACTATAAATGGTTATTTATTTTTATAATAAATAACCATTTACCCATGATGAATTTCAAATATCTATATTATAAATCAACTGCTTCCACCATAAAACCAGCATTTTTTAATTGTTGAATCAATCCATTCTCATCGACTAGATGTATGCAGCCTACGGCAATAAAACATGATTGTGTGGGCAGTATTGTTTTTAGTTGTTTTATCCAATTGTTATTCCTGTCATCAACCAATATTTTCTTTTCTTCAGATGTCATTTGTTCTTCTTCGTTGCCAAATTCAGAGATCCTTTTCAAATCGCCAGACAAATAAGCCTCGTTTAGTTGGGATGATAAAAGCTGTGCTTTGTCGTAATTTTTTACTGTTTGTACTAACGATTCTGCCTGACTCTTCAAAGACATTGAATTAAATAGGATATTGATTTGCTCATCAATGGTTTCCAAACCAATAATTTTTTTCTTTTCCTTTTTTCCATTTTTCTGAAAAATAATGTCAACCGCTTCAGGTTCTTTCTTTAAGTTATTTTGCACCATATAAAGTTTTACGCTATACAGAGTACTCAGCATAGTAGGTTTCATTTTTCCCAGTTTATCCAATCCTTTTCCTACTACTTTTTTCATAGCCGAATCAACCAATGTATAATCTTCCGCATTTAGCAAATCTCTCATTGTTGTATCTTTCATAAATGCAACTTTTAGTATCTTTATTTGCATTGCCATGATATTACTCATGTCCATTTCTCCTACAACTGCATCGGTTTGCGGAATCAATGCAAGTATTTTATCAAAATTGGCAATCTGTTCTTTCTCAATTAAATGATGAGTTCCGAATAAATAACTTGGCTTGGGAAGTCCATTTCCGGAAACTTTCCATAATAATTGTGATTTGGTGCTAAATGCAATGCTCAATGCTAATAATAGCAAAACAATACTTTTTTTCTTCATATTCAATTAATTAATTTAATATCCGGGAGTAACCCCGGCAACTGTTTTTTCCACATGTCATAATATTTTGTTCCTTCTTTGAAAAGAGCTGGGTGATTTCCCTCTTCAATTAGTGTTCCATTTTCAAGAATGGCAATTTTATCGGCATCTATAACGGTGCTCAATCTATGAGCAATCATCAGAATTGTTTTTCCTTGTTTCTTCAATTTTTGGATCATCGATTTTACATATTGCTCTGACTCTGAATCTAAGGAAGAAGTCGCTTCGTCGAAAACCAATATCTGCGGATTTTTGTACAAAGCGCGAGCAATGGCCAGTCTTTGTTTTTCACCTCCCGAGAGTGAAGCTCCGTTTTCTCCAATTTGTGTGTTGAACCCGTTTGGGAGTTTATCGATGAATTTGACTAAGCCTAGCTGTTGAATGATTGATAAAATACGATCCATATCGGGTTGCAGGTCTCCAACAGCAATATTGTCGACAATATTGCCCGAGAATAAATTTAGTTGCTGAGGAACTGCACTCACAATGGCTCTCATACTTTCGTGAGAGAAATGGTTAATGTCGATATTATTTATTTTTATTTTGCCGGAATTCAAAGGGTAAAGCTTCTGCAACAGGGAAGCGAGTGTCGTTTTTCCCGAACCGCTTTCTCCGATTACGGCTGTTATTTGTCCTTTTGGGATGGAAAATGAAAAGTTTTCGAAAACTTCTTTA
>JBBIID010000167.1:1338-5017 GCA_037446675.1 Paludibacter sp. | reverse complement strand
GAATACAATGTCGCCTACATTATCCGGTTTCAGTTCTATTTTATTTTCGTTAGTTTCGCGCTCCAAATCCATTATTTCGAATAGACGGTCGGCTGCAATCAGTGCATTTTGGATTGATTTGTTAGCTCCGATTAAACTGGATATGGGATTTGTAAAGTATCCGATTATAGCATAAAAAGATAGTAATTCGCCGGGAGTTATCTCGTTTTTGATTACGAAGTATGAACCAACCCACAGTAAAATAATGGTGAAAACTTTACTAATAGTTTCGGACGAATAAGTAGAAAAAATGGAATTTTTACCCGATTTGAAAACCGTTTTTAATAAGCCAATGAATTTGACTTCGGTTTTCATGTTGTTGAAATCTTCTATACCAAATTGCTTAATGGTGCGAATTGAATTTAAGGACTCAACCAGCTGGCTTTCCAAATCGGCAGAATGCTCCATCAGTTTTCGTTCCTGTTTTTTATTGAGTCGGTTGGTGACCAAATAAACGACAGTGTACAGCGGTATAACAATGAGCATGATTAAAGCCAGTTTCCAGCTGTATATGAACATAAATATAAAGGAAAACAGGACGATAAATGTGTTTACCGTCAACGAAATAGATACATCATTTATAAAATTACGAATTTTTACCGCATCGTTAATTCTCGAAATAATTTCACCTACGCGCATGGTATCAAAAAATCGCTGAGGAAGCTTCAGTAGATGTTTGTAATATCCCAGAATAAGGCGAGTATCAATTTTTTGTCCTGTTTTCAGCATAAACAGAGTTTGGTTAACTCCCAAAAGAATCTGAAACAGAATAATGATAAGCATCCCTATGCTTAATAAATTCAACAGATTGAAATTTCCCGTTGGTAATACATTATCGGTAATTTTCTGGATATAAATAGAGGTGGACAATCCGAGAACTGTGTAAAAAACTGCACCTGTTAAACTTTGTGTGAGAACACTTTTGTGGGGCGCAAGAAGAAAAACAAACCGTTTGAAATTGGAAACTTTCTCATTTTTTTCAACAAAATCGTCATCAGGAATAAGCAGTATCAATACACCTGACCATTGTTTCATAAATTCTTCGATGGCAAAAGTATGCATTTCACCATCTGCCGGATCCATATAAGTTATGTTGTCATTTTTAATTTTATAAATGACAACATAGTGATGAAGTACTAACTCGTTGCGCTCAATAACTATATGAGCAATTGATGGAAGTGGAATTTTAGCTAATGAATCCAGATTTCCTTTTACCCCTTTAGCCGAGAAACCAAGTTTCTCGGCTGCTTTTACCATCCCGAGGACGTTTGTTCCTTTTGTATCTGTTCCGGCAATCTGACGAATACGAGCCACCGGCATCTCCAGCTTATAGTGGGAAGCTACCGAAGCCAGGCAAGCTGCTCCACAATCGGTAATATCTCTTTGTTTTACTTTTGTGCTCATTCGTTTTTTGCTATAAGTTTTGGATTTAACCAGTTGTCTACTTTGTCGAAGAGTAATTGCCATAGACTGCGACGATTCAACTGAAATTGTGCGGTGAAAGTCAGGCCTTTTTGAATCGTACCTTCATATCCGTTTTTCAACTGTAAGTAGTTTTTTTCTAAAGCACATCTTACCCGAAACATTGGTTTCTGGTCGATCAATACCACATCACTCAAAACTTGCATTACTTTTCCCTGAATCATTCCCCAATCATTGTAATTATATGCATCGAACTGGAAAGTGACCGGTTGATTGTTTTGTATATAGCCGATATCAGCAGGCGAAATATAGCATTCGGCCAGTAAAACCTGATCCGACGAAATATAAGCCAACGTTTGTGACGGTGAGATAAAATTTCCTTTTTGAAATCCTGCTACCTGAATCAACGTTCCTTTTATAGGAGCAAGAATCACATATTGCTGTTTCTCTTTTTCAATTTGTTTGATGTTGGAGAGTAAATCAATGTTTTGCTGATTCAATGTTGTTTGTTCGGTTACCCAATTGCTTTGATAATCTTGCTCCAGTGCCTTTAACTGTTCAGACGATTTCTCGTAGTTATTTTTCGATTGCAGATATTCGTAATTGGAAATTACCCGTTGTTCGGATAATGTTTTTTGAGTAGCCAATTCTTTTTTTAGATATTCAACAAAAATTTGCTGTTCGTTGAGTTTTGCTTTGTAACGTTGATATTCGCTACGGTATTTTGGAGTGAGAAGTTGGTTATAGTTACCCGATAATAAACATGCCATGTCGGAAATAAAAAGATAATTTTCCTGTATCTTCTTATTTGCCAGAGCTATTTGTTCGTTAAGTTTGTCGGAATTTAAAACAATTAGCGTATCACCTTTTTGAACACTCCTGTTTTCAAACATTCGATAGGAAACAACCTCACCGTACAATGCCGATTGGATAGTAGTATTTTCGTAAGGCGAACGAATTACACCGCGACTTTGCGAGGTGATGTCCACATACACCAACGGCAATGAAATGAAAACAATCAGGATCATTAACAGAATTAAACCATAGATTACCTTGCTTTTTTTACTAATGTAAGCATGGTAACATTCTACTGTGTTCTCTATGATTTCGGGAGGGAATAGTTGTGGCATGTGAATCTCAAAAATATGTATTAATAATGCGATATTAATGGAAAAAATGGAGCAATACTTACACTCTCTTTCGTTATAATCACAACGAAAGTCTTCACATTTTCTCGTGTATGATGATTTCTCCCAAATGTTTTTTTCTGAAAACTTCTCCGCGGTTAGCTTTGAAGCTGACATGTACCCAGGCGGGTTGAAAATCGTTGCCGCCTTCCCATATCAATTGATCGAAAGGTAGATTGTTGCGAATCAGGTAAAAAAGGCGGGCATTGTCGGCACAATCGAGGTCGGCTGCTTCGCCGCAACAATGTTGCGATTCCGAAGGGCCTCCTAAAGCTCTGTTAACGGCTTCGGTGCGGAATGCGGAACTGATATGGATGGGATGTCCGTACAGATCGCGCAGGGGTTGTAATACATAATTGACGAGTGCCTTGAGGTTGGCAATTTGTTTTTCATTCGGTTCATTTGTCAGATTCACGTTGGTTGCAGTAAGAACTTGTAATGTGAAATTTTTAGAAATGTAAGTTTTCATGGTTATTCAATAATTACAAACAAGTTAACGTTGAGAGTGAATCACCAAACAAGCTTTTTTTACCTGTTTGGTGACACAAAACTATTCTATAGTCACTTTTTCTATATTCAATAAGTTTACTGATCTGCTTTTCGGATTATTCCACCTTGACGTGTTGAAATATCCTGTTATTGGTCAGCAGTCCGAGCACAGGTTCGTTTGGTTTACCCGTTTGGGTAACAAAAACATCCTGACATTCTTCGGTGGCATCAATAATTCGTTTTGCATCGAGCAGATTAGCGTCAAGCGAAATAAAGCCCAAACCGCGTGTAAGTGGTTTGCGGAACTTGTCGTCGGCCGAGCTAAGCAATTCCGACAACGTGATCGTGTCTGTATCGGGCGATTTGCCTTGTGCTTTTAGTTCGGCCGATTGTGTATACAGAAACTGATAAAATATACCCCGATGAATCATAAATTTCACCACTTTCGATTTGTCGAGTACAGCAAAGCGGTTGTAAGGCTCAAACTGAGGGTATTTAAGTATGTTGGCAATAGGTTGCTGCAACTCGGTATCGTAGTCGAG
>JBBIID010000167.1:0-1328 GCA_037446675.1 Paludibacter sp. | reverse complement strand
AAGCTCCCCTTCGGCATCGATGAAGTCTACCTGGTACAGACCGGTCGAGTGATGAAGGAGGAGTTTGGCGGGTGTCATTCCTTTGATGGCTTCTTTGTACGATCGTGTACCGGCTTCGAAATTTGCTTTTCCAAAATAAAAAGCCAGCACGGTGCCAATCCATGTGCTCCAGAGTGGGAGCAATGTTTGTCCGATAAAAGATAAATCGCGCGTTCCTTTGTCGTCGACAGGAGAAACAAAGATGGAGACCACCGCGATGAGAATGGTAACGGAAATGATGCTAATGGTGATAAACAAAGCCATGCTGTCACGAGGAATTTTTTGCTTTACAGGTTCCTTTTCGTTGGTTTTAGATACTTTTTTCATGTTAGTAATTATTTAAAGTGATTAAATTCCATACATAATTTTGAAGTTGGAAACCAAATCAGTGCCTCCGGCAATGATGTCGTTTCTGAATCCTACTGTGAAATTGAGCCACACGCTATTAACAAGTCGGTACTCGCAGCCAAGGTTGAAGGTAAAGTGGCTTTCGGAGCTTAGCTGTTGAAGATAAAATTGTGCTTCGAGCAACCCTTTTAGTGTATTGCTGCCGTAATAGAGTCTGGCCGGAACGCAGGCACTCCAGTTCAGTTGATTATTCACTACGTTGAATCCGCCATTGAGCCCTAAAACAAATTGACCTTTTTCGGTAACGGGAGTAGCATAGGTGAGCCATGCCCGCAACGCTTCGAAGCGCATGTTTTCGGCAAGCGAGTCGGTAGAGTTGAATACCAACGCCATGGCTACGTCCAATCTTTCGGCGTTCCACTGTTTGTCGTTTTCGTAAAGGTCGGTCACGGGACGAATGCTGTCGGTGAGGAAAGCTTCGTTCAATAGTTTCAAACTGTCGGAGCGTAAAGCTATGTTGTCAAATTCGGCATTGAACCGATTGAAAAGTGCCTCGTAAAGCGAATCGCTTATTGTTCCGCTGTAAACCGACATTTGTTTGCCGATATAATAACTTCTCAAATCGCGCTTGCGGTTGAGGCGTTCGAACGTTTTACGAAGATTCGCATCGTTTTTAGGGTCGCCTTTGTCGATAAGTGTGGTGCGCAAACCTATGGCAATGCGCGAAATGTTGAGGCTATCGCGCAACGACCCCAGCGACAAGCGGGCATTGTACCACGCCGGGCTTTTCTGATAGTCGGCTAAGGTGAGCTTATTGCTTTTGAGCAACGATACCGGACTGAACTCCGCAGCAAAGGAGCGTGGAATGATAATGTTTTTCCCGTCGAAAAACTGATCGGCTGCCAAAGACAAATCTTTAGGGGTAGAGGGGCGCAGCAATT
>JBBIID010000166.1:0-6924 GCA_037446675.1 Paludibacter sp. | reverse complement strand
GGTGCAAAAGTACTCCCTTTTATAATACCATCCAAATCTTTTTTCCTTATTTTTCGACCTAAAAACATAAATCTCCATTTAAGCATCTGAACGTGAACTGCGTGAACAAACAAATTATTTTCAAGTTTTTTCTTCACGGCCGGCTCAAAACACAAAAAACTGAACTTAAACAGGCTTTTCTCAACAAAACTTACAATCCGAAACTCCATAAAAAGACAACTATGAGGCTAAATTTAAAAGATTACATGGGAAAATAAAGTCATATTAATGAAAAATACTTTCAATCCGAAACAAACATACAAATGAATTTAACGAAATTGAACAGAATTCTAATTCCCATCTTGAAAATTTATCGACAATTGCGTATCAGTTGATGCATCAATTTCAGATTCATTATTCTTCAATCCAATGCCAATTAATCTAATTTTCGGAGAAAGATCAACAGATTGCAACAGCTCACTTCCTATTTTGTCTAAAATTTCGTAATCTTCAATATAGGTTGATAAGGTTTTGCTTCTGGTAATTATTTTAAAATCGGCATACTTCAGCTTCAAAGTTACAGTTCTTCCTTTGAAAGCTTTCTTATTTACATAATCAATAACTTCTCTTGACAATTTCTCCAAAATAGGGATCAATTCATCATATTCATCAATATCATGATCGAAGGTAGTTTCGGAACTAACCGACTTTCTTATACGAAACGACTCTACGGGACGGTTATCGATTGCTCTGGCATTTTGATAATAACTATGTCCTGCTTTCCCAAAATGATATGCCAATTTGTCTTCCGACCATTGTTTTAAATCAAATCCTGTATTGATCCCCAATTCGTGCATTCGTTTGGCCGTAACCTTACCTACTCCGAAAAACTTTTCAATTTCCAATTTCTCCACAAACAGCTCGGCAGCTTTAGGTTTTACAACAAACAAGCCATCAGGTTTATTATAATCGGATGCAATTTTCGCTAAAAACTTATTGAACGAAACACCTGCAGAAGCGGTAAGTCCCACTTTTTCCTTTATCTTTTGTTTAATCTCCTGAGCAATTTGTGTTGCAGAAGATATGTTTTTGTTATTTTCGGTTACATCGAGAAAAGCTTCGTCCAGCGAGAGAGGTTCAATAAGGTCTGTATATTCTCTGAAGATTTCCATAATTTGCCTCGATACAGATTTATATACATCAAAACGAGGCATTACAAATATAAGATGTGGGCATTTACGCAGAGCCGTTTTCGAAGCCATAGCAGAACGAACTCCATAACTACGCGCTTCGTAACTGGCGGCTGCCACAACGCCACGTGCACCCGAATAACCTACAGCTAATGGTTTGCCTTTAAATTCCGGATTGTCCCTTTGTTCGACAGAGGCATAAAAAGCATCCATATCAATATGTATTATTTTACGCATAGCAAAATGCAATTTATATACCTCAATAAAAAGGGAAAGAGGATGCCATATACTGACATCCTCTCCTGAACACAAAAATCGGTGTTAATATCTTCGAATACTGATGAAAACCATTTAAAGTCGGATTTTGATATAATACAAAAATGTAGTTTACATTTTTATTTATCATGTTTTTACATGACAAGTCTACTCTGAAGCTGTCTGGTTAAGCTTTTCGAACTAATTCCGTATTTCAGGAAAAAGTGACCATCATATCTGCTCGTTTTTTATTCAGCTTACGTTCTTTGTCAATTGGCGGGCTCATTGTACGCAATTCTTTCGAATTCCGGCTTAACAATCTCCACACCTGCTTACGTTTAAAATTCCTATAAATTTTACTTCATGGAATTATAAATTTTTGCCGACAAAGCACCTGTTAGGAAAAAATCTTTTTATCGACTCACTTCCAAACCACTGTTTATCAAACGAACTTGCATCCTCAATCAATAAACTTGTGGAAAGTGTATAATTTCACGTATTCACCAAAGGAAATTTATGTTGAAGAAAATTGGCTAAATCATTTTTTACAAATGCATGATTTTTTGCTGCTTACACAACTTACCACTCAGGTAATCATCCCCGTGAGGGAAATTACGACAGAAAGGTTTTCATACCGTTGCTCTGTTCGGAAACACTTTTAGAGTTATGTCGTCGAAAATGTAATCCATTTTCGTACAAGCCTAAATTGATTAATAGATTATACAGCCGAACATCAATCTTCTGGTGTAAAGATTTTCAGTTTTTGCTGCGCTTTCCATATTTATCCAGCTCTGAACAGCTTGATTCGAGTATATTTTCTGAGCACTGCACAATTTAGATTTGGAGATCTGATTGCGCAAAATACAGCTTTTCGTTATTGATTGTTTTACTTTATTGGAAAATTACCAAAAAATAAAACGCGTTCAATAAATAAACTCATTTAAATAGTTAATTACTAAAACAACTCCAATTCTATTTTCAAGAGAACTGCCATGCTCGAAAGTTTATCGTAATTCGGAACGATTAAGCTCTTGCTTTGCCGACGAAATCAGAATTACTGCAACGAGTCGCACATATTCTTACTTTCATATCTTTCAATCCCGACAAATTATCGTTTTAAGCAAACTCATCTCTTATTAAATAAAACCTTGCTCGAAGAGAAGTACAATTGCTAAAAATAATCATTTGATTTTTCGTTTATATAAACGCCTTCGAATTTGCATCCAAAATGGCGAAAATATAATACATAAACCAATTATCTTTTGCAGTCATAACTTCACCTTCAAAACTGAAGTGCAAGCTTTTAACTATTGACTTTTTTTGATGTATCAGTATTTCAAAGATCGAATCAACATCTTATTTTGTGTTTTGAGTCGAAACTCATGTCACAAATATAATATATGAAATATACGATTTGCAAGTTTTTTTATCTGTAGTTATCAACAAGTTTTAAACACAAGTTATCAACAGCTTAAAAGGCTGATTATCAGATGCAATTTTATAAAATTGTTGAAAACTAATATTGAATTATTTTTAATTCCACCGATAAGGCGTGTTTTCAAAAAGATTTTTTTTCAATAATTCGGTCGTAGGATTTTGTTTGTATTCGTTATACCAATTGATATACAATTTGGATATTTTTAACAACTCTTGCCCCGACATTCTTGCATATCCGTGCAATTCGCTATAGGTAGTTGTGTCTACCAAACAAGGTTCGAGTGAAGGATATTTATTTCCAAGTCTAATGCCATCTATTGTCCACATAATACATTCGGAAAGAATTTTTAGCGCAGTGTATTTCGACGAAACAGGATTGGTTGGAAATTCATTTACTATCGAAGTATCGTTTACGTAGTCAAGCAAATTCCCGATATGTTTATCATTAAAATCTGGTAATTGATACCCCACCTCACTAAAATAATTTCCTTTTTTCAGAACAATTACAAACTGATCTACATTAGGATTCTTCACGTCAAAATCATC
The DNA here is from genome assembly GCA_037446675.1 of Paludibacter sp. GTDB lineage: Bacteria > Bacteroidota > Bacteroidia > Bacteroidales > Paludibacteraceae > Paludibacter. The sequence goes on along the minus strand of JBBIID010000166.1, from coordinate 3,517 downwards.
GGTTTCACACGATGCTAACGACAACAACGCAAACAGTAAAGCCAAAATAAAAAACTTTCGTTTCATATATTTTCTTATTAATTTTCAGAGCGAAAGATACAACTATAAAAAGTGTTCAATAAACTCTCCAATAAATTGTTATTGCATGAAGGTTGTGAAATGCCAGAAAAACAATTGACAATAAGATAAAAATCCAACGTTTGTATGGTAAATTGAAATAAAATGACTCGCCGATTAATCCGATACCAACCAACCACAATAACGGAGTATAGGCCGGAGCCATAAATCCCAATAAGCTTGTACTCCAGTTTGAATCAGGCAAATAGATTAACAAAATCCATGAAACGAAGTATAGCAATAAGCCTAGCAAATATACATAAAAGCCTTTTCTTTTAAAACTTGCAGGAAAATTTAATGGAATAAAATATGCTACAGCAAACACTGCAATTCGCGAAATGCTTTCTCCGTACATTAAAAAGGGAGGAATGTCTTTCCAAAAAATTTCGGGCTGGAAAACCTGTGGTAACTTTCCGGCAAGCACAATATTCCACAACATGACCGGAATTGTCAACAAAAAGCAATTAAAAAAATACGATAGCCAATGCTTCTGTTTCATAATTACCAATCAAACCCTTAACGATCCTCGAAAACCTCTCACCGAATAATAAGACTCAGCACCGTTATGATACACAAAAACATGATTGTATCGACGATCGGCAAAAAGCGCACCACCCAACTTTCTAATTGCAGGCGGTGTTACAATCCAACTAGATGTTTTTGTATCGAAACTTCCGAGTTGTTGCAAATTGCGATACTCTTCTTCAGTCAGAAGGTTAATTCCCATCTCTGTCGCTACATCTACAGCGCTATTAACCGGCTTGTATTCTTTTCTGGAATCTAACGCTTCACGATCGTAACAAAGATTCCTCCGTCCTTTTGGTGTTTCTGCAGAGCAATCGCAGAAAATATATTCGCTGGTTGCATTGTCATAACCAATTACATCTGGTTCACCTCCCGATATTTCCATTTCGTTGAGCGACCACAATTTTTCCACATTTTCTTTCAGCCTGGTTTGAATTTTAACCCAATCCAAGTCTTTATGACGACCTATATTTTTCTCAAAACGGGCTTTTAATAATTTCAAAAGCTCATCATGTTCTTCCTGAGACAATTTATTCTTGCTTCGATTCATTGTAATTTTCTGTTAATCTTATAGTTCAATCATACAAACCTTTTCCACTTAAAATATATGGAATGTATTTTTCAACCCTTGATTCTCTTGTTTTGGATTGCTTAGGTTGCGAAAAATGAAGTAAATATGCTCTTTGTCTTCCTTGAGTAAGCGATTCGAAAGCTGTTTTTAAACCTGGTATCTCATCTAATTTTTTCTGAAATTCATCAACAACAGAAAATTCAGCGGTCTTTTTTAAATCAATTTTCAATCCGGACTTTTCCACTTCAATGGCTTGATAAATGTAAGCTTTCAGAATTGATTCCTGCTTAATAATTTCATCAATGTGCTTAAATCTTATTTGGCGGGTACTTTGCACATTTCCACTCTGAACAACCAACATATTGTCCGGATCACTCAATAATACGCCCTTGAAAAATAAAAGAGCACAATATTCTTTAAACCCGTGTATTATAATAACATTATGCCCCTGAAATGAGTAACAAGGCACACCCCATTTTAAATCTTCAGTGAGTTGACAATCAAGAACAATCGTTCTTAATCTTTCAAATTCAGATTGCCATTTATTGGCATCGTTTATAAATTTATCTACTTTGGGATTCATAACACAACTTTCTTTTGTGAAATATTCAACGTTTGCAAGTTTAGAAAGTTCAATGCAAGAAAAAGCTTAAAAACGATTTCTTTGAATAAACATACTCAATTCTTTCGCAAAATCAATTCAAAATTAATTCAAAACTCCATACTTAAGGTACCGAGAATAAATGATCCAAAAGCGGCAAATGGACTAATTTCCTTTGGCTGGTCGATATATGCCTGATAATTATTCTGTATACCTATGCTCGAACAATCGAACAAATCAATATGGTTCTGGGAATTTAAAACTGCCTTACGTATAATTCCTTTATATGCTTTTTCAACCACCGGCAAATATTCTGAAGCATTAATATAACCCTTATTTATGGAACTCTTAATTAAATAAATAAACATCCCCGTGCCGGAAGTTTCATTCCAATTACCGGGTTCTCCACATTTATCAACCACCTGACACCACATACCGGTTTTACTGTCCTGCGTTTTTTTAAGTCCTTCACAAAGTTTTTTGTGAATACTTTGAATATCCTCATATCCCGGTTGTTCTTTGGGTAAATAATCGAAAATATCAGCTAATAATACCGCATACCATCCAAGTCCTTCACTCCATACTTCTGAGGCTGCTCCGGTTGTTTTATCAGCCCAATCGGCTTTTTTACTTTCATCCCAACCATGTAGCAGTAGTCCGTTTTCCTTTTGACAATGTAGAGCTGCAAGTGTAATTTGTTTCACAACCTCAGTAAATGCATAATCGCTATCTCCAATTGTCTTTCCATAGCGAGCCAGAAAAATCTGTCCCATAAAAACGCCGTCTACCCAAACCTGATGACGAGCCCAGTTAGCATGCCAAAATAATCCATCAGCCGTTCGTGGATAATTATCAAACCCATGACGAATTTTGGTTGCTGCAATTTTGTATTTTTCTTCATGAGTTTGCTCGTACATGAACAAAATAGCGTAACCTGGTAAAAAATTATCAAGCGCAGTATTTTTGAAATCAGGAATATTTCCCAATTCGTCGACCTGCTGATCGACATATTTCCTTATATAATTATAGTAAAGAGAATCACCCGTGGCATTCCACAACTTTTCCATGGCAAACATAATATAACCAGCTTGCCAACTAAAATGATTGGAGTCACTTACCCAATGAATACTATCAGGATTAGGGAAACGCTGAATAAAATCTTGCGCAACCGCAATCGATTGCTTTGGAATAATGGTCTTAGAATGCACCTTGGAGTTGAAAACCATAGATACTACAAAAAGTAAAGCAGCTATTAATCGAAATTTCATTTGAAAATATTTGTTATAGACTCTTGTAAACAGTTATGAACAAGCATTATTTTTGCATGTCACTTCAATCCTATTTCCATCGATATCAACGGTTTCAAATTCATAATATCCATCTCCAGTAACCCTAGGACCTCTTATTATCGGTAATCCAGCAGATTCAAACTCCTTTGCTTTCCGATTTACTTCGGCTACTGATTCCATTTCGAATGCCAAATGAGCTATTCCCACAAAATTAAAATTATCTCGTTCTTTGTCTTTTAAACTTGGAATTGTCATTATTTCCAATCTACTTCCGGTGCCAAATGAGATAAAATAACTTTCAAATTGTGTTTGTTCATTGATATATTTTGCATTTGCCTTCCCATTGAAAAATTTCAAATAAAAATTTTTAGTTTTTTCTAATTTTAGAAGCTCATTTTTCGCTAAAGAAAAGGC
>JBBIID010000165.1:5937-6951 GCA_037446675.1 Paludibacter sp. | reverse complement strand
TCCTGAAGAACGGCATTATGGAATTTACAAATCTATTCTCTACAAAAGCGAATTGTTGATTACAGGAAATTTCAAAAAAATAGCCTTTCAACTACCTCCCGAATGTGAAATAAATTGGGATAATGCAGTTATCAGAATCGGAATTTCCGACTTACGCGGAATAAAAAACAATTTGGATTTTACTTTAGGAACAACTCATCTTACAGCAGAAACAGGCGGAACAAAAGATGCTATTGGCGAAGGACTAGTTATTTCCCTCAAAGATTCAAAACTCTTACAATCTAACGAAAAGCTAAGCTTCAAATGTAATCTTAAACTCAACGGAAGCAGCGACATCAACTTCATTCCACTTGGTAAAACAACACAGGTTTCCATGCAGGGAGCATGGCAATCGCCGGGATTTATCGGTAGCTTTACGCCAGAATACAAATTGAACAACGGAAATTTTGATGCCAAATGGAATGTGCTTCATTACAACAGAAATATTCCTGAAATGTGGACCGACGACTATCAATCGTTTGCCGACACGTCGTTTGGAGTAAATTTAGTTGACACGCTGGATCATTATCAACAAAATATGCGTTCGGCAAAATATGCACTCATGTTTATTGCCCTTACTTTTGTTGTTTTCTTTTTCGTAGAAATACTTACCCGAAAAAAAATTCACCCTATTCAATATTTATTGGTCGGGATAGCTCTAATTTTGTTTTACAGCTTGCTACTCTCCATTTCCGAACAATTAAACTTCGGGTTAGCCTACCTGATTGCTACATTTGCAACAATAGGTTTAATCACAATCTATGCACATTCAATTTTCAAAAACAAAACTCAAACAACTATTCTTACGATTTTGCTTGGAGTTTTGTACACATTCTTATATGTCGTTCTACAGCTTGAAGATATTGCATTGCTGATTGGAAGCATCGGTTTGTTTGTTATCCTTGGAATTATCATGTACTTTTCCAGAAAAATAAACTGGTACAAAAGTTCAGAAGAAACAGAACAAGCTAAATT
>JBBIID010000165.1:0-5899 GCA_037446675.1 Paludibacter sp. | reverse complement strand
CTTTTTATTTATTTTTTCAAATTAATGAAGTGCTTGTACGAAATCGGCATACAAATCATTCACATCTTCCAATCCCACTGAAATTCGAATTGTATTATCCGAAACATTCATTTCTTCCCTCACCTGAGCGGTAAATGTTCCAAAAATGGTGCTGGCAGGATGAATAGCCAATGTTTTATTATCGAAAAGATTGGTCGCCCGTTTTATCATTTTGAGCTTATTCATAAATTTAAAACAAGCTTCGCGCGATTCCAAGTCGAATGTAAACATAGCTCCGGGTCGTTCGCCAAACTGACGTTTTGCAACTTCATAAAAAGCATTATCCTTTAATCCTGTGTAATTTACACATGCAACTTGAGGAAGTTCCTGCAATTTCGAGCACAACTCCAAACAGGTTGAAGAGGCTTTCTGATATCTCAACTCCATTGTTTCCAAACCAAGCGTTTGCATGTAAGCTACCTGTGGAGTCATATAAGCTCCCAAATTTCGATGAACTTCTTTGCGCAATTTAAATGTAAATGCGTTAGTTCCTTGTTGTTCGGCTAAAGCACTTAATTTCTTCGACAATTTCCAATCGAAAGTGCCGTAGTCGAGAATCAGTCCGCCCAAACTGGTGGCACCTCCCGAAATATATTTTGTACTGGATACGATTTCAATATCAACACCAAACTTTCCTGCATTAAAAGCGCAAAACGGAATAACAGTAGTATCGGCAACCAATGGAACCGATTTACTTTTTGCTATTTTCGAAAGTTTTTCCAAATCAACCACTTCCAGCTGCGGATTGGTAATAATCTCAAGATACACAGCACAGGTATTTTCATCAATCAGCGATTCAACCTGTTTTTCATTAGTCAGATCGCAAAAACGGGTTTCCACTCCAAAAGCAGCAAGGGTGCTCACAAAAAGCGAATAGGTATTCCCGAACAAATGTTTTGAAGTTACGATATTACTTCCGGCCTGCGCAATGGTGATAAACGTATTGCAAATGGCTGCCATTCCAGAATTCAGAGCCGTAACACTCGTAGCTCCCGTAATTTTCCGAATTCTGTCCTCAAAATACTGAACTGTCGGATTTGTAATGCGGGAATAGGTGTGATCTGACGTTTTTCCCACAAAAGCTGCCTCCATCTGCTCGGCCGAATCAAATTCGTACGCAGCGGAATTATACACCGGCATGCTCAATGCTCCATAAGCATCAGGCTTTGGGTAAGCAGTGTGCAACAGTTCGGATTCGAATGAAAAATCGTCCATAAAATCTATTTTTAGCGCAATTTAGCCTGTAATTTATTTTCGTAATTCGATTGCAGTTTTTTCATAATCGAATCGATTTGATTGTCGGTAAGCGTTTTGGTATCATCCTGCAAAATAAAACTTACAGCATAGGATTTCTTTCCGGCTTCCAGATTTTTGCCTTCGTACACATCGAACAGACTCACTTTCTTCAACAATTTTCGTTCTGTTTCGTAGGCTATTTTTTCGATTTCGGCAAAAGCAATGTTTTTATCCAACAACAGAGCCAAATCGCGTTTCACTTCGGGATATTTCGAAATTTCGTGATATTGTACCTTTTGTCCTTTTAATTCGGAAACAATAGCATCCCAATTCAAATCGGCATAATAAACTTCAACGTCGACATCCATCATTTTTCTGATTTTTGGATGAACGATACCATAAACCGCCAATTTCTTTCCTCCTCTTGTATAAACGGTCAGCGCTTCGCTCAATAAATCGTCGGAATATTCACCTGTTACAAGGTTTTTCATCACTAAGCCAAGACGAAGGAATATATTTTCGACATACGCTTTCAGTTCAAAAATGCTCGATTTTTCATCCTGCGAAACCCACGATTGTGCATGTTTATTTCCTGTAATCCACATTCCTAAATGGAAATCTTCAGAATAAGCAGCTAAAGTTTCGCCTTCTTTTTTGTTTTCAGCGTTGTAATAATAGCAGTTACCAAATTCATAAAATTTCAGATCGGTATTTTTGCGGTTCACATTGCGAACAATGTTATCCAAACCACCAAACAACAAAGTCTGGCGCATTACATTAAGATCAGAACTAAGTGAGTTGATAATTTTCACCGAATGTTCTGCCGGGAAAACTGTCAAATCATTATAATAACCGCCTTTTGTGAGCGAATTATTCAGAATTTCATTGAATCCCTGTGCTGTCAATTGCTCAGAAATCATGTGTTGCAACTTGTAGCTATCCGGTTTCGAGCTATAGCTTAATGTCGATTTCAACGTTTCGCCAATTTCCACATTATTATAACCATAAATTCGAAGAATATCTTCTATCACATCAACATCGCGCTGTACATCAACGCGATAAGCAGGAACTTCCAGTACATAGCCTTCGTCGTTCTTGCTTAATATCTTCATTTCGAGAGCAGAAAGAATCGTTTCGACATTTTCGATTCCTATTTCTTTTCCAATCAATGAATTGATTTTTTTGATCGCAACATTTACTTCGAATGATTTGATTTCCTGCGGATAAACATCTACAATTTCGCTCGAAATCTGACCACCTGCAACTTCCTGAATTAATAACGCACATCGTTTCAATACATAAATTGTATTGGCAGGATCGCAACCACGTTCGAAGCGGAACGAAGCATCCGTATTCAATCCGTGGCGACGTGCCGTTTTGCGAATTGAAACAGGATTAAAATACGCACTTTCCAAAAATACATTTGTTGTAACATCCGTTACTCCGGAAGTCAAGCCACCGAAAACGCCACCGATGCACATAGGTTTTTCAGCATCACAAATCATCAAGTCGGCAGCATTCAATTTACGTTCAGCACCATCAAGCGTTACGAAAGGGGTTCCTTCCGGTATACATTTCACACGAACTTCTTTACCGCCAATTTTGTCAGCATCAAAAGCGTGTAGCGGCTGCCCCATTTCGTGCAAAACATAATTGGTAACGTCTACAATATTATTAATAGGACGCAAACCAATAGTAAGTAATGCATTTTTCAACCATTCAGGAGATTCTTTCACATCGACATCCGAAATAGTCACCGCCGAATAGCGCGGACAAGCTTCCGGATTTTCAACTGTTACCGGAATTGTCAAGTTTGTATTTTGAATAGAAAAAGTATCTACAGAAGGTTTTGCAAGTTTAACTGAAGGATTTTTCAGAGCAAAATAGGCTGCTAAATCCCGCGCAACTCCATAATGCGAAGCAGCATCCACACGATTCGGTGTAATGTCTACTTCCAACAGATAATCACTTTTAATTCCGTAATAATCTTTTGCCAAGGTTCCTACTTTCACATCAGCCGGAAGTACAATAATTCCATCGTGACTCGTTCCAATTCCGATTTCATCTTCGGCACATATCATTCCGAACGATTCCACACCGCGAATTTTCGAACGTTTAATCATAAAACTTTCTTCTCCCGAATATAATTTGGTTCCAACTGTTGCCACCACCACTTTTTGTCCGGCAGCTACGTTTGGCGCACCGCAAACAATTTGAAGGGGCTCGGCTTCGCCTACATTTACTGTAGTCACATGCAAATGGTCGGAATTTTCGTGATCAGCACAGGTAAGTACTTCACCAATTACCAATCCTTCCAATCCACCTTTTACGGTTTGCACTTCTTCTACCCCACCGGTTTCAAGTCCTATAGAGGTCAACGCTTTTGCCAATTCATCCGGAGTTACATCTATGTTGATGTATTGTTTGAGCCAGTTATACGAAATATTCATAAAGTCCGATATGTTATTTTGTTTTATCTCTGAAAAATATCGCGCAAAGATAGCTATTTTTTATCGTTCGAGGCTTTCAAAATCACAACAAATTCATTATTCCACAGTAAAACAGACAATTATTTATACAGAAAAAGCTGTAATTTTTTCAATAATCATGCACATTTTCTTTTGATATGTGTAACTATTTATTATTTTTGTTGCTCAAAACAGACAAAAACAAAAAACGCACTAACATGATTCAGGAGAATTTTATACGATTGTTTGAAGACTCATTCCGACAAAATTGGGATTTGCCCGTTTTCAGCAATTATGGAGAAGAAGTTACATTAACTTACGCCGATGTGGCAAAGCGAATCGCACGCTTACACATTCTTTTCGATCAATGTAAAATTCAAACTAACGATAAAATAGCACTTATAGGGCGCAACAATGCCAATTGGGCCTTGACCTATCTGGCAGCTGTTACTTACGGAGCTGTTGTCGTTCCTATTTTGCAGGATTTTAATCCAAACGACGTACATCATATTGTTAATCACTCCGAATCGAAATTATTGTTCACAGGCGACAGCATTTGGGAAAACCTTGAAGAAGAAAAACTGACTACAATTAAAGCTGTATTTTCTTTAACAAGCTTCAATTGTATTACACTACTAAACAAAGAGCCGAAACCCGAATTGGATGAAAATGAAGTATACGAGCAACTTGTATTAAAATACCTTCAACCCGATTACATCAACAGCCTGTTTCATTCAAAATATCCTCAAGGTTTTTATCGCGATAATGTTCGGTATTTGGATAAACCAAACGACCAGATCGTTTCTATAAATTACACTTCAGGCACAACTGGTTTTAGCAAAGGTGTAATGACCAGCGGAAATGCGCTGGCAGGAAATATCACTTTCGGCTTGCGAACAAAACTGGTTGCTCCCGGCTACAGAATTGTTTCTTTTTTACCTTTAGCTCACGCTTATGGTTGCGCTTTCGACTTTCTAACTCCCGTATGCGCCGGAAGTCATATCTATTTTATAGGCAAAACGCCATCTCCTAAAATTCTCCTAAAAGCTTTCGCCGACGTAAAACCAAGCGTTATTTTTTGCGTTCCGCTTATTATCGAAAAAATTTACAAAAAACAAATTCAACCCATGCTGGCTAAACCATCCATGCGTTGGGTGTTGAGCATTCCATTTCTCGATCAAAAAATTCTGTCGCAAATTCGCAAAAAATTGGTCGATGCTTTTGGAGGCGAATTTTCAGAAATAGTCGTTGGCGGAGCACCAATGAATGCCGAAGTAGAAGAATTTTTTCATAAAATCAAATTCCCGTTCACCATTGGTTATGGTATGACCGAGTGCGCTCCACTCATCAGCTATTCAAATACAAAATACTTCTTACCCAAATCGGCTGGAAAAATTCTTGACATTATGGAAGTAAAAATCATTGACAAGGATCCGAATACCAACATTGGAGAAATTTGTGTGCGTGGAGAAAATGTAATGTCCGGTTATTATAAAAATCCCGAAGCTACAAGCTCCATACTTGACGAGGATGGCTGGTTGCATACTGGCGATTTAGGAACAGTAGACAATGCGGGCAACATATTTATCCGTGGAAGAAACAAAACCATGATTCTGGGTGCCAACGGGCAAAATATTTATCCCGAAGAAATTGAAGCCCGACTAAATAACATGCCGTATGTAATGGAAAGTCTTGTAATAGAAAAGAATGGCAAATTGGTGGCATTAATTTACCCTGATTATGAGGCTGTTGATGCTGAACAAGTTGATCAAACTAAACTAGAAGAGTTGATGGAAGAAAACAAGAAAATGCTCAATTCGGTAGTTGCATCGTACGAAGCAATTTCAAAAATTCAGCTTTATCCGCACGAATTTGAGAAGACACCTAAGAAGAGTATCAAAAGGTATCTTTACTCTTCAGCAACTTAACACATATAAGGCATTGAATTTAAAATACAAACACATTCTTTTTCCATAAAAAAAAATAAAAAAAAAACGACAATTATTAATGTGCAATAAAAAATTGATGTAACTTTGCAGCGATTTTGAATAGCAAAATTAACATGTTAAATTTTTAAAGGTTAAAAGAAATGAAAAAAGTATTTTTATTTTGTGTAGTAGCATTAGCATTTGCATCATGTGCACCTAAAGCAGCTG
>JBBIID010000164.1:6273-6973 GCA_037446675.1 Paludibacter sp. | reverse complement strand
TTTTTCTACCTGTTTCCAGTTCAATTTCGAGCAAAGAATAGCTTGAGTTCGATTTCAAGGTCTTGTAATGAGTTACAGCTTCTTGTCCGCCATTATCAGTAAGGCTGGAATGAATTTTCAGCGACTTTTTATTCTCGGTTAGCCAGGTTACAATTATGTCTTGTTCTTTTTCAACTTTTCCTTCAATCAAGGCAACATAAATCCTTCGGGTAATAATTCGGTGCCAGTTTTCTTGCAAAATCAATTGAACTTCTCTGTTTTTGGCAAACATTATCACACCAGATGTTTCTCGGTCGAGTCGGTGAACAACGTAAATTCGGTTTTGCGGAGAGCTTTTTTTAACGTGCGTTTTCAGAATAGAGAATGCAGTTGTTTCATCGGTTTTTCCAGCATTGGTACTAACTGTCAGCAAACCCTCTTTTTTCTCAACAACAATCAAATGATCGTCTTCAAACAAAATTTTGAGTTTTGGATGGCTAAGCTCAATGTTTCCTCTGGTACTATTTACAGTAACCGAGTCGTTAGGCTTTAAGGCTAAATTAAATTGAGTTGAGATTCTGTTATTCACCATTATTTGCCTGTGTGCGAGCAACGATTTTACAGAATTGCGGCTCATTCCGCCCATTTTTGCCAAAAGAAAAGTCATGAGATCCGTTTCTTCGGATACTTTAAACTTAGTTTCTTTCTTTTTAATCGATTT
>JBBIID010000164.1:0-6245 GCA_037446675.1 Paludibacter sp. | reverse complement strand
GCTTTTTTGTTTAGTTTTGGTTCGTTGTTGAAAATTTATCCAAGCACTGATTTCACAACTGAAATGGCAGCATTTTCTCCATCAATGGCCGATGAAGTTATACCTCCAGAATAACCTGAGCCTTCGCCAGCTGGGAAAAGTCCTTTAATTACAGTATGTTGTCCGGTTTCCATATCCCGTGGAATTCTGACAGCCGCCGAAGAACGTGTTTCTACTCCAACAACAATAGCGTCACTGGATAAATAGCCACGCATTTTTTTGTCAAATTTTTTAAAACCTTCGCGCAAACGGGAAGAGATAATGTCCGGAAGCCAAAAATGCATAGGAGAGGAAATCAATCCCGGTAAATAGGAACATTCAGGTAAAGTTGCTGAAAGTTTACCATTTACGAAATCAGTCAAACGTTGTGCCGGAGCCATTTGTCCTTGTCCACCATTGTTTTTCAAGGCTAATTTCTCCACATATTGCTGGAATTTTAAACCGGCCAATGGACCAAACTCATGAAATTCGGCAGGAATATCTTCTGGTCGAATTTCCACTACAATCCCGGAGTTGGCATAAGGTGAGTTTCGCTGAGAAGCGGACATTCCATTTACTACAATTTCGTTTTCGTTACTTCCTGCTGGCACAATATGTCCTCCGGGGCACATACAAAATGAATATACACCACGGTCATTGACTTGTTCCACAAGATTATAGCTTGCAGCCGGAAGATATTCACCACGTGTTTTGCAATGATATTGAATGCTATCGATTAACGTTTGCTTGTGTTCCACACGAACGCCCATTGCAAAACCTTTAAGTTCAATATCGATGCCCTGTTTGTAAAGCATTTCGTAAATATCATGAGCCGAATGACCTGTGGCAAGAATGAGATGATTGGCGTCAAAAACTTTACCATCAGCCGTTTTACAACCTTTTACCTCATTGTTTTCAATAATTATTTCGGTGAGTCTCTGCTCAAAATGAATCTCGCCACCATGCGAAGTGATTGTTTTGCTAATATTTTCAATTACTAGTGGTAATTTGTCCGACCCTACATGAGGATGAGATTCGTATAAAATATTTTCGGCAGCTCCATGGTAATGAAATAATTTAAAAATACGTTCTGTACTTCCTTTTTTCTTTGAGCGTGTATATAATTTCCCATCAGAAAAAGTACCTGCACCACCTTCGCCAAAACAGTAATTAGAATCTTCGTTTATTCCTTTATTTCGGTTCAATAGAGCTATGTCAGTTTTGCGCTCACGAGCTTGTTTTCCACGCTCAAGAATTATTGGCTTTAGACCTGATTCTATTAATTTCAGAGCAGCAAAAAGTCCGGCTGGACCAGCTCCAATGATCAAAACCGGAGTTTCGTTACCCACAAATTTAAAATCAAATTCCAGTTTTTCAGGCTCCGGAGCTTTCTCGTCCCAGTAAACTTCGTACATAGCATTAACCTTGGGTTGAAATGCTCTTGAATCGATCGATTTCTTTAATGTTCGTATTCTCGTAATTTTTTGTACCGATATTTGAAGTTTATCGGCAATAATTTTGCGAAGCAATTCCTCTTTGTAGGCTTGCTCAGGAGTGAGAGAAAGTTGAATTTGATTGTGCATTTACAGGAACGAAAAAATGAATCGCAAAGATACACAAAAAGTGCCTAATATGCAGTAGATAGAATTGATTGAGTAATAGATTTTATTGATTATTCATTATTAGTATTTTAAGATTGGAATTAATAACCTTAACTATATTTTTTCAATTAACATATGCAGTAATTATTCAATCCTTAATTGTATCTTTGTTAAATGATATTTATCAACCAGTTTAAAATTTACTTTATATAAAAATAAATATTAAGGACTAAATTACAGGTAATAACAAAACTACTTAAATTGATTTTATGCAAATAAAAGGAACTATAATTATCATACTACTTTTGTTGTCTCTGAAATTGTTTTCATCAGAGCCAGACTCTTTATTCCTTGGTGCTAAAATTGACTGTTACGTTGATAATCAGCAAATCGTTTTCTTCAAAGACACTACAAATAAACTTTCATTATCAGATGTAATAGGGCAGGGTAGAAAACCGGATTTCAATCATCCCGATAATTTGAGTATTTTGGAATATGATACCAATATTTGGTTTAAATTATATTTAAAAAATATTACTGACGAAAACAGAGATTGGATACTTGGAGCTCCAGATTTTACATACATAACATTGTATTCTATTGATGAGAATGGGCATATTGACACTTTAAAAGCCGGAACTTTGCTGCCGCAATCGATGAAACAGATTGGTAATGGTATGTGGGAGTTAATTCCAATTAAACTCGATAAAGGAGAGTCTAAAACAATATATGTTAAAGCCGTTTCAAATGTTGCATTAAAGATTCAGCGAATATTTCAGGTGAAAGATGTCAACAATTATCTGGTTGTCAGCAATTGGACTAATTTTCAGCAAGGTATATTTGCTGGCTTTCTGTTGATGATGCTACTCTACAATTTGCTGTTGTTTTTTATGACTCGGAGAAAGGTCTATTTGTACTATAATTTGTATATAATCAATATATTAATATCTATCTTGGGATTGTTGCAGTATTTTAGAAATGCAATATACCCGGAGAATCCCGAAATAACTAACTATTTAGGGATGGTTATTTTTCTTGCTTTTATTTTTTATTACATGTTTATCAAGGAATTTATCGATTCAAAAAATAATCATAAAAAAATTGATAAATTTCTCAAGATATTGGTAATCACTAATATCCTGTTTGCAGTTTGTGCTTATTCAATATCATTCTATAATCATTTTTATTATGCATTATTATCCATTTTGTTTCTTGGTTTCAATATGTTGACACTTATGTACTTAATTGTGCACATATTTATCGTGGGGAATAAAATTGCGAGAATCTTTGCAATGGGGACTTCATTTTTAATAGTTGGTACATTTATCTCGTTGGGAAGTCGATTGCTTGGAATTTCTCAGGAATACATTCTTGTTATTTTTCAGTTAAGTATTTTAGGCGAAGTCTTTATTTATTCTGTTGGGTTGAGTTATAAGTTCAAGCTTCAGGAGGATGAAGCCAAGATCGCAAAAGATAATCTGATTGTTCAATTGCAGGAAAACGAGCTGCTTCAAACGAAGGTAACTCGTGAACTTGAGGATAAGGTGAATGAACGAACTCTTTTTATTACGCAACAAAAAGAAGAAATAGATGCTTTATACAAAGAAGTTCATCACAGGGTGAAAAATAATCTTGCAATTATTATAGGAATTTTGGAAGCTCAGGTAGAAGATGAAAGCTTACCTGAAATAAAGACTGCTCTTCATAGCGCTTCTTCCCGGATAAATAGTATGGGACTTATTCACGATTTAATACATAGCAACTTCTCTGTTAATTCCATTTCGGCAAAAGAATATATTTTAAAGCTGACTAATTACATAATTGCTTTAGGTACAAAAAGTTCATCAATGGAAACAGAAATAATCTGCAAGTCAGATTTTTTTGTAAATATCAAAACGGCAGTGCCATTTGGAATAATTGTTAACGAATTGCTGCTGAATTCAATCAAACATGCTAAACGGGCAGATGGTAGAATTGTATGTTCTATTGAAATTAGTAAAAATAAAAATGATCTGTTTTTGAAATACAAAGACAATGGTACAAGCATTGACGAAAACAGTATTCAAAAACAGCAAAGTGTGGGTATGTACCTTATAAATACAATGACCAAACAGTTGGAAGGCTCTTTATCTATTTCTTATGTCAATGGTTTCGAAGCAGAATTCATTTTTAAGTATTTAAATTAAATAGATATGATGTCAGATAGAATCAGAATCATTATTGTTGAAGATGAATTAATTATCTCTGATAATTTGAGGCGAAACCTCGAACGAAATGAAAAATTTACAGTTGTAGGTCAAGCTGATAATTACTTCAAAGCTATTTATGCTATTAATCAAACAAATCCTGATATTGTATTGATTGATATAAAGTTAAAAGGAGAAAAAACAGGAATAGATGTAGCAAAATATATAAATAGAAATTTTCAGGATATTATTTTTATTTACATTACATCTTACATCGACGCAGATACAATAGATCAAGCTAAAATTACTTGTCCGGCAGGTTATATTTCTAAACCTTTTAATTTCGGGACTATTTTTGCCACTATCGAAGTTTGTATGCACAATTCAATTAATCAGCGCAAAAAAGAAATTATTGAAGTTGCAGATGGTAAAAAAATATATAGATTAAATGTCGCCGAAATCATTTGTATAACTTCAGATAAAGTTTACTTGGACGTATACCTCAAAAATAATAAAATAACTATTCGCCATTCATTATCAAGTATTCTAAAACTTTTGCCAACTTGTAGCTTTTGGCAAATTAATCGAAGTACCATCATTAATCGAAACTACATTGACAGGATTACTCAGAACGATATTACCATTCAAAATAAGCAATTCAAAATATCCAAATCTTTTAAAGGATCTCTAAATTAGAGATCCTTTCTTTTGTAATGATGCACTCGTATCATCAGCATGTTCGTATCATTTTTTTGCTTTGACATTTACGACCGGTTAATTTTGCTCCAAATTCCATAAGAAAATAATACCGATTGAATTAATTTCATTAAAAAAAATACAGACCAACCTAAGCTTACAATATATATTTTAAAACCAAAATCATTACAAATGAAACGCCAACATCTATTGATTCTGTCCATTCTTGTGCTGTGCTTAAATTCAGCAACATTGTCTGCGCAAAACATGAATTTTCAGTACTTTTCTCGAGACATTGCTGCAAATGAGTTAAGCTCAGTTCGAAAAATAACATTTTCACCGGGAATTCTCACGCTTCTAAAAACAGATGGATTTGATACTGTAATTGAATTGGGTGAAATAATGAATTTGAGTTTCTCAAATTTTGCAAGTCTTTTGGATGAGAAACCAATGAATCCTAAATCATTTATTAAAATCTATCCAAATCCAGTACGAGATGTTATGACTGCTGATGTTTCGACTGATGTAGATGGAATTATAAGCATCAAGAGTCTAGATGGAAAAGTTTGGTTTAGAAAAGCGATTGGTGGAGGAAGTAAAAACGAATTAAATATAAACTTTCTTGCTAAAGGGCTTTATATTTTGACTTTTAGTAACGGCCATTATTCAAAAACAGAAAAAATAATTAAGCAATAAATCAAAAAGGTACAATAATGAAAAGATGTCTAGTTTTTACAGCAATCATGTCAATAGTTGCTTTTGGTATTCAGGCACAAATCGATACGATGTATATTATGAAGTCGGGAGTTGTTGTTGGGAAATATAATGTTAACACGGAGGTTGACAGTATCATTTTCTATCAACCTCAATTAGAAGAACCAACAAGTGGAACTTTTACCGATTCGCGAGATGGAAATACGTATGGTTGGACGAAAATCGGCGATCAGGTTTGGATGACAGAAAATTTACGTTATTTACCAAATGTTTTTGAACCCAATAATATCTCCGAAACTGAGCCCCGTTAATATGTTTTCGGAACAAATACTACTAATGTGGAAACTGTAAAAACAAATACTTTTTATATACATTTTGGAACGCTTTACAATTATCCTGCTGCTGAAATTGCATGTCCTGCTGGTTGGCATATTCCGACAGATGCAGAATGGCTTCAATTAATTAACTATGCCGGAGGCCAAAATGTAGCAGGAGGGAAGCTAAAAGAAACTGGTAATTCTTTCTGGCAAGAGCCAAATTATAATGCAACTAACGAATATGGATTTAGCGCTCGCCCCGGAGGTTGGTTTTTAAATGGTACTTATTACTTTGATGGTGTGTATGCCGACTTTTGGAGCGCTGCAACTCCAAATACTTCTGAAGTTTGGATGATGGTTTTAAAGAATGATTTAGAGTCGATTTATTATAGAACCGAAACAGACAAACATTGCGGAGTGTCTATTCGATGTATAAAGGATTGATGGAAAATATTAATGTTTCATTCAAATAATTTGTTAAACAATAAATAAACTTTAATAAAAATACAAGAAATGGAAACAACTGAGACTGCCGAATTAGTGATCAACAAAGTTCCCGGACTAGATTATCTTGGAAGAGGCTATAATATTTTTGGTAAATATGCGAGCCCTGATGATTGCAAAGAACAATTATTTGATTTTTCAAACTTAAGTGTGATAGAGCCTGTTTCTGGTAAAAAATATTTTGTACCCGAAGAAGTTGATGCGCTTTA
>JBBIID010000163.1:6507-7021 GCA_037446675.1 Paludibacter sp. | reverse complement strand
GTCATTGAAAAATTCTCAACAGAAGATCTTTTAATCTTGGCTTCTCTTTCCATCTTGGCTCCAAAAGAAGCCATTCCCCGATAAATTTTAACTCGCTTGTCATTCCAGTTGATTACTTCTCCAGGAGATTCATCGGTGCCTGCTAAAAGCATTCCTACCATCACGGCGCTGGCTCCCGCTGCTAATGCTTTTACAATATCTCCCGAATTTCTAATTCCGCCATCGGAAATAATAGGAGTTTCTCCGGCTCCCTTTTTTGCCTCAAAAACAGCGCTCAATTGAGGAACACCAGCACCAGTTTTTATTCTTGTCAAACAAACACTGCCACCGCCTACTCCTACTTTAATCGAATCAGCTCCGGCTCTTTTTAAATCAAGCGCTCCTTCTTTAGTAGCTACATTACCTGCCATTAAATCAATGTGAGGAAATCTTTTTTTAAGAGTTTGAACCGCTTTCAAACAAGCATCTAAATGACCATGAGCTACATCTACTACCAATAAGTCCACTTCTGCTT
>JBBIID010000163.1:0-6473 GCA_037446675.1 Paludibacter sp. | reverse complement strand
GCCGCTCCTACCATTAGCCTTCCCTTTTTATCCCTCACCGCTAAAGAATTAAGATGATTTAAAATATCTTTAGCGGTAATTAAGCCCAGTAAGCGATCATTTTTATCCACCAGCGGCAATTTCTCAACTTTATTTTTCTTAAAAATTTCCTGAGCTTTTTCTAAAGAAGTTCCTCTATCAGCCACAATCAAACGAGAACGAGGAGTCATTAGTTCCTTAACTAATTTAGTTTCGTCTTTTTCAAACAAATAATCTCTATTTTTGAGAAAATCCCGTTGTATTATTCACTTGGAGCGCTTTTCTGCTTCCCGATAATCGGCATAATGATTTATTTTGCTTTCCAAAATAAGGATTTTCAGAGAATTTAGTGGTTTCTGAAAGGTACTCCCGTGGTAAGTGACTTGATTTTATGTATCGGTGGCGTGCTTCCCGTTCCTAACGACTCATCCGTTTGAAGCAATTCATTCAGGAACGTTCCTTTTAGTTCCATTTTGTCTTTTGTTTTTAAATCACACGAAATGTGATATTTAAAACCAACTTTAGTTACTGTAATTGTTCCTTCTGTGATCAGCTTCATCACCGATTTTGAAGAATTCCTTTCGTAATACGAAATAGCAGCGCCTAAGGTATAAACATCGTTATCGATGGTATCCAAAACACCGGGAGGAATCGTGAACGGCTCGTTCGAATCGCTAATTGTATACGTGCCTAATGGCAATAAAGTGTCGTTGGGAGCAACAAAAATCTCTTCTAAAGAAAGATATTGTCCATACCAATCACCTTCATCAGTCCTTTTTAGCGTATCGGAGTAAAGCGACAAAGAAATAACGTTGTTATCAATTCCTAAATCTTTGTAGTATGAACCGTAAAACTCGGCAAAACCATAACTGTAGTAAGGGTTTGTTTCGTAAGCATACGGCTGGCTAGGATCGTTTCCGTTGCACGCAACCAACACAATTGAAAAAAAGATGAAAAGTAGATTGATGTTTTTCATTCGGATATAAGTTTCGAAAGATAAACGTAAAATTTTAAAGTTTGTTGCCAAAACGAGTATCTTTTAATAACAATGCCGCGATATTAATCCGTGATTGTCTTCGATTTCAGGTAGCGAACCGGATAATATGCCGCCAAAAAGCCCATGCAAAGAACAGTTGCCAACACCAGTAACAAATCAGTATAGTCAGTTACAACAGGATAAGCTTCCACCACATATCCGGTACCCATTTTCAGCAATCCGAAATTTTCCTGTAAAACACAGATAATCGTCCCCAATACAATTCCTAGCAAAGCACCAACTCCTGAAATCATCCAACCTTCGAACAGGAAAATGCGTCGGATCAGTTGATTGTTCGCACCCAGATTTCGCAAAGTTTCGATATCGGCTTTTTTATCAATAATCAGCATGGACAGCGAACCTATAATATTAAAACTGGCAATCAAAAGTATAAAACACAAAATCAGGTAAGTAATCCATTTCTCAATTTTCATGATTTTGAAAAAACTTTCCTGCTGTTCGTACCTATTTTTTACTTCGAAATTCTCACCCAGTATGGTTTTTATCTGCTCCTGCACTTTTGCCTGATCGACATTATCAGCTAATTTCAATTCAATTGCCGAAACTGTATGTTCATCGTATTCGAACAGTTCTCGCGCCAGTTTTAACGAAACCAACACATAATGATCGTCGTATTGTAACTGTTGAACCGAGAAAATTCCCGAAACAAAAGTTCCGATTTGGTTAAAGCTGCTTTCAGGGCGAAGCAAATTAATTTTCGAAGTTCGTTTTGGAGCATAAATGTACAACGGATCGATAAAATGAGCTCCCAAGCCCAAAATACCAGCCACTCCCAAGCCCGGCACTGCACGCTCGAAAGCTCCGTCGTACAACTGGAATTGTCCATCGTACATAATGCTATCGATGCGGGTCATTTTTTCGAAATCGTCACTCACTCCTTTTACGGTTGCCGGCATTTGTTTATCCTTGAATCGCAACAAAGCGTTTTCTTCAATTACTTCTGTAAAATACGCCACCGATTTCAACTTCCTTAGTTCCGAGAAACTCTCCGTATCATCTTCAAATGTCTTTCCCTCTTTTACCGTAATTTTCAAATCGGGATCGAAAGCAGAGAACATATCCGAAATCAACGATTCAAAACCATTGAAAACCGACAAAACCACCACCAAAGCCATTGTTCCCACGGCAACTCCCGTTGCCGAAATTCCAGAAATAATATTGATGGCATTGTGCGACTTTTTCGAAAACAGATAACGCCTTGCTATCCTGAACGAAAAGGACAGATGGCGGAATCTACTTTGAGTGGTTTTCGCTGAATCGGACATGCGCTTTTTAGTCTAGTTCAATAACTTCGCCATCCTTTAGCGGAGAAGGAGGATCGCTTTTCAGCAAGTTGTCGATATTTTCGATATAATCCAGCGAATCGTCCACATGGAAGTAAAGCTCAGGCACAATACGTAACTGATGACGAACACGTTTTCCTAAATCAAAACGTATTGCTTTTGTATCTGCAATTACTTTTGCCAACACTTCTGATGAATTTTTACTTGGAAAAATGCTCAAATGTGTATGTGCAATTCCCAAATCGGGACTTATTCTTACGCCGGTAACGGTTATCAGCGTTCCGTGCAATTCGCGTGCGTACAGCAAGAATATTTCACCTAATTCTTTTTGTAGCATCCTCGATATTTTCTCTTGTCTTGTAGTTTCCATAAACTCTTCTAACCTCACTAAAAGGAGGTACTTAATTAATGTTTTTTTCTTTTCAGTTGCATCCAATGCTATTTTTGAAAATGCAAACCATTTTTTTTTGAATTAACCCGATACTAATTGAAAGTATTCTATCCAAATTGTAATATTGTTTTTATGTTTTTAACACAAGGTGCAGTTAAATAGCATTTTCATTCACCTAAACTTATTCGTTTGTTTCAAATCCGATTTTTCTTCTCAGTTTTTCGGTCAGCCTTTTCTCCGATTGCATTTCAGCTAAGGTCATGTTAATTAACTCCAATTGAATGCGAGTATCTTCGTTTATGTCGTTTTGGTCGGCAAAAATATCTTCGATATACTCTTTCAATTCACGAATTTCAGATTGAAGTTCGGAGATTGGATTGACCGGTTTTCTAGACAACGATTGCCGTATAGCAACAAAAGCCCTCACAATAGCGATATTTGCCTGAATAGCCGTTTCACTTCGTAATACACTTGATAACATTGCAACTCCTTGTTCCGTAAACGCATAAGGTAATTTTCTAGTTCCTCCCCAACTTGAAATCACAAATTGTGATATCAAGTTTTGAAATTCACTTTCACTCAACTGAAACATAAAATCCTCCGGAAATCGTCCCAGATTACGTTTTACGGCTTGGTTAAGCGTTCTAGTTTCTACACCATACATCTCAGCCAAATCACGATCCAGCATTACCTTTTGTCCTCTGAATTCATAAATCTTGTTTTGGATAAGTTGCAATTCCATAGTATTTTCGATTAAAATTTAGATTTTCAATGCAATATCTTGTTTAATTTAGAGTAACAAAAAAACAATTATGCTTCATTGTTCAACTTTTGAACTTCCAACGGAAATCAACAAACTTTCGATCTTTGGGAAAAAACTTAAGGAGCTTTCCACTCAAAACCGTCTTTGGTATCTTTAATTTCAAAACCTAGGGCAGTGAGTTCGTTACGGATTTTATCGCTTGTAGCCCAGTCTTTATTGCGTTTAGCGTCCAAACGCATATTCAGCAACAAATCAATGGCTTTTTTATAGGCATCGTTTCCTGAGGAAGCCTCACTTTCGGCTCTTAATCCGAGAATATCTTCTACATATAATTTGAAAACCGATTGTAATTCGAACAAATCGGCTGCTGAAATAGTTTCTTTTCCATCGTGAACCAGATTAATGGCTTTCAGGGCTTCAAACAAGTGAGATATAACGATTGGAGTATTTAAATCATCGTTCATCGCGTCCTCACATTTTGCTCGAAGTCCGGCAGTTTCTACCGAAGAACTAGTTGAAGCTGATAATTTTTGTAATCGTGCGTACCCTTCCAATAAACGACTTAATCCTTTTTCTGAAGCTTCCAAAGCTGCGCTACTGAAATCAACCGTACTGCGATAATGCGCCTGAAGAATAAAGAAACGAACGGTCATCGGGCTGAACGGTTGCGTTAGTAGTTTATGATTTCCTGTGAAAAATTCGTCCAATGTAATAAAATTGCCCAACGATTTTCCCATTTTCTGTCCGTTAATGGTAATCATATTGTTGTGCATCCAGTATTTTACCGTTTCTTTGCCTAAAGCAGCTGTTGATTGAGCAATCTCGCATTCGTGATGAGGGAACATTAAGTCCATTCCACCACCGTGAATATCAAACTCTTCGCCTAGATACTTTGTTCCCATAGCCGAACACTCCATGTGCCAGCCCGGAAAACCTTCGCTCCAAGGAGCTTTCCAACGCATGATATGCTCGGGTGAAGCTTTTTTCCACAAAGCGAAATCCACACTACGACGCTTTTCGCTCTGCCCATCCAAATCACGGGTCGTTTCGAGCATATCGTCGATATTTCTACCCGAGAGCTTTCCGTAATTATGTGTTTTATTATATTTTTCAACGTCAAAATAAACCGAACCTTCGCTTTCGTATGCAAATCCTGCATCCAGAATTTTTTGAGTAAAATCAATTTGCTCCATGATGTGTCCCGAAGCATGAGGCTCAATACTTGGTGGCAATACATTCAAAGCTTCCATTGCCTTATGGTAACGATTGGTGTAGTACTGCACCACTTCCATTGGTTCCAGTTCGTCAAGACGCGCCTTTTTAGCAATTTTGTCTTCGCCGCTATCAGCATCATTTTCGAGATGACCAACATCGGTTATATTCCGAACATAGCGAACTTTATATCCCAAATGTTGCAAATAGCGAAATAATATATCAAAAGTAATGGCCGGACGGGCATGACCTAAATGTCCATCACCATATACGGTTGGACCGCAAACATACATTCCGACTTTATTTTCGTGCAGCGGAATAAATTGCTCCTTTTTACGGCTCAGCGTGTTGTAAATATATAGTTTATGTTCCATAATTCGATTGTAGATTTACGATTGTAGATTTACGATTGCGTTTGCAGAGTTTGTAAACTTAAATCTAAAATCAATTCATTCCTCTTTGTTTTTTTAGATTTTCGTATGCTTCATTAATTGAACGGAATTTCTCTGTGGCCGATTTTTTCACATCTTCTCCAAGCTCGTTCACCTTATCGGGATGGTACTTCATTGCCATTTTACGATATGCTTTTTTTATTTCATCGTTGGTTGCTGTTGGTTCTATTTCCAGCGCTTTGTAAGCCCAATCGCGATCTTCTTGTTTGACATAAGGTGCTTTTACCGATTCGAAATCAAGTCTATCAATCCGGAAAATAGTCGCAATCCGTTGAATAGTATTCAGTTCCGAAGCAACCACTTCGCCATCGGCATAAGCAATCTGGAACAACAAATGAAGCAATTCCAGTTTTGATGAATAGTTCAGATTCTGACCAATTTGTGTAGCGACTTCTGTTTCGTTTATATTCTGGTCCAATAGTTTTTTCAAAATTTGCAACGCATCTAATGCCCCTTGCTCTCCAAAATTTGCCACTAAAAATTTCTTTACGACAGCAAGTTCCGCCTTATCAACCCGTCCGTCTGCTTTCATAATGCAGGCAATAAGTACCAACAAGCTCATCTTAAAATCGCCCTCGGCAGTTCTTTCCGTTCCATGAGTCGTAGTTGTTGATGAAAGCACTTCTGTGTTTCCAAACATTGAACCTAGCGCATATCCGACCACAGCTCCAATTGGGCCTCCCAGTACCCAGCCTAAGCCGCCACCAATCCATTTTGCATAATTTGCCATAATGCCTTTATTAAAATAAATTTAGGATGACAAAGATACAAAAAGTTGTTGAGAAGTGCTGAATTTTGATGTTTCAGTTTTTTATCCTACTCAACATAAACAAATTGATAATTTCGCAAAACAGACATCGTTGCATTTAACAAACATTCGTTTTGTATTGTAATTTTTTCGTTGTAATTTTGTGTCAATATCGGTTTCTTTTGTTGCCGTTCGCAACAAAAAACGAAGAGGGAATCCCGTGAAAATCGGAAACTATACCCGTAGCTGTAAGCTCAACCTCACCCCAACCCTCTCCCGAGGGAGAGGGAGAAAGAGGAAAACGTATTGAACAACACTTTTGCCACTGGTTCTTCAGTGAACAGTGAACAGTAAACAGTGAATAGTCCTGGAAAAAGGATGATAACTGATAACTGATAACTGATAGCTGATGCTGGGAAGGCGTTCAAACACGAGAGTAAGTCAGAAGACCTGCCGTATGTATATTTTAAATCCGGGCTTTCGGGTGAAAGGCTGTTGGGGGTTTACAGGCAATTGTATAAATGCCTGTTATACATGTGTTGTTCCGGC
>JBBIID010000162.1:0-7025 GCA_037446675.1 Paludibacter sp. | reverse complement strand
TTTTCCAGTTAAATAAGCGAGCCCAATCGATCATTAATACTTTAACAGAAGTTGCTTCGCCGGTTACCTGAGGTGAATAGTCAAAATCGTTTTTATAGAATTCAATGTGATTGTTTGGCTGTTTCATGGCAATATTAGAAACAGAGCAACCCGACGTGGTTAGTACGATTAATAACGCGACAGCATAAAATAATTTTTTCATACTTTTAAATTTTTGGTATAATAATCTTTGCAAAGTTAATGAATTGAATGAGAAATAAGCTGTTTTCTTAAGAATTTTAATGAGTATGTAATTTTTAAATTCATTTGTCTAAATCCCAATACTTAACACAATAAGCTTTAAATACATTTGCATTGAGCATACATTTTTAGTACTTTTGCGCATCTTTTTAAAAGTCAACCGATCACAAATAAACCGTTATATTAAAATTCATGTTGGAAAAAATTATTATCCTCGATTTTGGTTCACAAACCACACAGCTAATTGGTCGTCGTCTGCGCGAATTGAATGAATATTGCGAAATTCTTCCGTACAATAAATTTCCAGAAAACACGGAAGACATCAAAGGTGTGATTCTGTCCGGAAGCCCTTACTCTGTTTACGATCCGGTAGCTTTCAAAACCGACCTGACTCGCATAAGAGGAAAATTTCCAATGTTGGGAATTTGTTATGGCGCTCAATTGACTGTTTATACTTCGAATGGAAGCGTTGAACCTGCAGGTTCAAGAGAATACGGTCGTGCGAATTTGTCGTTTATCGATCAGAATGACAGATTGTTCAAAGATATAAATTCAGGCTCGCAAATTTGGATGTCGCATGGCGATAGCATCACCAAATTACCAGCAAATTTCAATAAAATTGCAAGCACCGACGATGTAGAATTGGCTGCATTCAAAGTTGATGGAGAAGAAACATGGGGTGTTCAGTTTCATCCGGAAGTATTCCATACGTTGGATGGAATGCAACTGTTGGAAAACTTCTTGAATATATGTGGTTGTAAGCGCGATTGGTCGCCAGCATCGTTTGTTGAAAGTACAGTTGCCGAATTGAAAAAACAGTTAGGAAATGATAAAGTGGTTCTTGGACTTTCCGGTGGTGTCGATTCATCGGTTGCAGCAGTGTTGTTGAACAAGGCTATTGGCAAAAACCTGACTTGTATTTTCGTGGATCACGGGTTATTGCGTAAAAATGAGTTTGAGAACGTAATGAAAGATTACGAACACCTTGGTCTGAACGTAGTTGGGGTAAATGTAAAAGAAAGATTTTATAAAGCTTTGGCAGGAGTTTCCGACCCGGAAAAGAAACGTAAAATAATTGGTAGCGGCTTCATTGATGTGTTCGACGAAGAAGCTCACAAAATAAAAGATGTGAAATGGTTGGCACAGGGAACCATTTATCCAGACATTATTGAGTCGCTTTCGATAACCGGAACCGTTATTAAATCGCACCACAACGTGGGTGGACTGCCCGAAAAAATGAATCTGAAACTGTGCGAACCATTACGTTTGTTATTTAAAGATGAAGTTCGCAAGGTAGGAACTGAATTAGGAATGATGCATCATTTAATTAAACGTCAACCATTTCCTGGTCCTGGTTTGGCCGTTCGTATTTTGGGTGACATAACTGCCGAGAAAGTAAGAATTTTGCAGGATGCCGATGATATATTTATTAATGGTCTTCGTGAGTGGAATTTGTACGATAAAGTATGGCAGGCAGGTGTGATTTTACTTCCTGTTCAGTCGGTAGGAGTGATGGGCGATGAACGTACTTACGAAAATGCTGTGGCATTGCGTGCAGTAACTTCAACCGATGCGATGACCGCCGATTGGGCGCAGTTACCCTACGAATTTCTGGCAAAAATGTCGAACGAGATTATTAATAAGGTAAAAGGAGTGAACCGCGTAGTTTACGATATTAGCTCTAAACCACCTGCAACTATCGAGTGGGAATAAAAACCATTTACAAATTTGGATTTTAGATTTACGATTGTTTTTTTAGTGTAGTCAAACAATCAGGATCTTAATCGTAAATCGTAAATGAATAAATCGTCAATATGATAGATACTCATTCACATATTTATTCGGAAGAATTCGACGAAGACAGGGCAGACGTAATCAAACGTGCGAAAGAAGTTGGTGTAAAGCAGATTATTTTGCCGAATGTCGATATCATTGCCACGCATGCTGGCTCTGGAAGCTGAATGTCCAGATTACTGTTTTGCGGCGATTGGACTTCATCCGACGAGTGTTGGTGCGAATTATAAAAATGAACTTCAGCTAGTACAGGACGAACTCATAAGAAGAAAATATATTGCGATTGGTGAAATTGGTATCGATTTATATTGGGATAAGACATTTATAAAAGAACAAATTAAAGCGTTTCAGCAACAAATAAGCTGGGCTCTGGAATATGATTTGCCGGTTATTATTCATGTGAGAGATTCTTTCGATGAAACGATGAAAGCTTTATTGCCATTTAAAGGTTCAAAACTTAGTGGTGTATTTCACAGTTTCACAGGAAGTGTGGATCAAGCTAATGAAATCATTCGTTTTGGAAACTTTAAATTAGGAATAAATGGTATTGTTACTTTTAAAAATTCGACATTGTCTGAAACGTTAAAGAACATTGATCTGAAAAACATAATTTTGGAAACCGATTCACCATATCTGACTCCGGTTCCCTTCAGAGGGAAACGAAATGAAAGCAGCTATGTTCAGCTTGTTTGTAAACAATTAGCTTTTATTCACAATATTAGTGTCGAAAAAATGGATGAAATTACCACTCAAAATGCTTTGGATTTGTTCAAAATAGGGGGTAAGTAATTTAGTTACAGCAAATTTACACTCGAAAAGAATATTTATGATTTACAAAATAAAATAAATATACTGTAATTCATATTTTTTTCTTAACTTGCGCCCCGAAATGGAGAGGTGCTCGAGTGGTTGAAGAGGTACGCCTGGAAAGCGTATATACGGTGTGGAATCGTATCGAGAGTTCGAATCTCTTCCTCTCCGCAATAAGTTTATAATAAAGGAATTAATTATTAAAAACGAAAATAAGTCAACAAAAAAATTAGAAATCTAAAAAAAGAAGAAAAAAAATGAAAAAGGTATTTGCAATCTTATCAATCGTAGCGATTTTCAATCTTGGAAACCCTGTGAATGTTGTAGCGCAAGATGCTACTGCTCAAACCGAACAAGTAGCTGCTACTGATTCAGCGTCGACAGCAGTTGCCGATTCAACTCAACAAACAGAGGAAACTCAAGCTGCTGCACCTGCAGAAGAAGGTGGAATGCACAAAGCATTAAAACAAAAATTTATTGAAGGTGGTGCAGGCTGGATGGCTCCAATCGCTCTTTGTTTGATTATTGGTTTAGCTTTATGTATCGAACGTATTATTTTCTTAAGCTTATCTTCAACAAATACTAAAAAACTTTTAGCAAATATCGAAGATGCATGGGGTAAAGGTGGTGTAAATGCAGCTATGGATGTATGTCGTAACACTCGTGGTCCTGTAGCTTCAATTTTCTATCAAGGTTTATCTCGTTACGACGAAGGTATTGATGTTGTAGAAAAAACAGTTGCTTCTTACGGAGGCGTTCAACTTGGTTTGTTGGAAAAAAATCTTAGCTGGGTAACTTTATTTATCGCTTTGTCTCCAAGTTTGGGATTCTTGGGTACAGTAATCGGGATGATCGAAGCGTTCGATAAAATTCAACAGGTAGGTGATATTTCTGCTACAGTTGTTGCTGGTGGTATCAAAGTGGCTCTTTTGACTACAGTATTTGGTCTTATCGTAGCTATGATCCTTCAGGTATTCTTCAACTACATTCTTACTCTTATCGAATCGATGACAAATGATATGGAAGATTCTTCTATCTCTCTTCTTGATATCATCGTGAAACATGCAAAAAAATAATTTGATAAAAAAAGATTATTAGATATGTCAAAATTAACAGAAAAAATTCCCGGAATTGCGGCTATCGTTTTAGTAGTTGTATCTATTTTACTAGTATTATTAGTATATGTAGGTGGAAATGCTGATTCTATTTTGAATGGCGCCGGCGAAGAAATGACAGTGCCAAAATTTACTGACGCATTGTTATACTGGACTTATGCCCTTGTAGGTGCTACATTATTTATTACCTTATTCATGGCAGGTCTTGGTTTTGTAAAAAGTCTTGTGAGTAATCCTGCTTCAGCTTTGAAATCGCTTATACCAATTGCATTATTTATTTTGGTATTTGTTGTAGCATGGAGTTTAGGAAGTGGTGAAAAAATGAATATTATTGGTTACGAAGGAAACGGAAACGTTGGTACCTGGGCTCGCTTTACTGATATGATGGTTTATTCCATTTATGCTTTGTTAGTAGGCGTTATTTTAACCATTGTAGGTAGTAGTATTTACACCAAACTTAAATAATACGAGTGAGTTTTGGTTATCCAAAAAACTCAAAAGATAGAATAAAAATATTATGGGAAAGACTAAAAGAAAAATAAAAGAGATTAATTCGAGTTCGATGGCGGATATCTCCTTTCTTCTTTTGATTTTCTTCCTTGTAACAACTTCGATGAATGTTAGTACCGGTTTACAGAGACGTCTTCCGCCGCCTCTGCCTCCGAATCAAAAACCTGAAGATACAGATATTAAAAAAAGGAATATCTTTGTGGTGAAGGTAAACAGCATGAATCAATTGTTAGTGCAAGGTCAGGAAATGAACGTAAGGGACTTAAGGGAAAAGGCTAAAGAATTTATCAAAAACGAAGCCAATGATCCTAACCTTCCAGAGAAGGTGACTGTAAATATCCCAAATTTGGGAAATGTTGAAATTACAAAGGATCATGTAATCTCACTTCAGAATGACGTTGATACTCAATATCAGGCTTATATCGAAGTTCAGAATGAATTGGTAGGAGCTTATAATGAATTGAGAAACGAATTTGCTCAAGAAAGATTCGGTAAAAAATATGATGAATTAGATCCTGAATTACAAAAAGCAGTACAAGACGTTTATCCTCAGAAAATATCTGAGGCAGAACCTAAAAATTATGGAGGAGTAAAAGATGGCAAGAATTAGAAAGGAAGAGAAAAGAGAAGCCCCAGCGCTAAGTACATCTTCTTTACCTGATATTATTTTCATGTTGCTGTTTTTCTTTATGGCTGTAACTACAATGAAGGAAGTTACCTTTAAAGTTATGGTTAAGCCACCAGAAGCTACTGAAATCCAAAAGTTGGAAAACAAATCTTTGATTCGTTATATTTATGTTGGTAAGCCTACAAAAGATTATCAGAAAACATTCGGATCAGAAACTCGAATTCAGTTAGGTGATGCTTTTGCTGATGTAAACGAATTGGAAGATTATGTAGTTCGTGAGAGAAGCGCAATGAAAGAAGAAGATCAAAATGTGATGACAATTTCCATTAAAGCCGATAAGGATACACATATGGGAGTTATCTCAGATATAAAACAAGCTTTAAGAAGAGCGTATGCGCTGAAATTGAGTTATTCAGCTGTACAAAGAACTTCTTATTAATTTGTTCTTAAAAAAAAAGAAAAGCCATTTGAAAATTTTCAAATGGCTTTTTTTTATTCAGCAACAGCGACTGTGTCTAGAATCGGAGTCTTCAACGAAATAATGCTTTGATTGTATTCAAAACTAGCATCTGAAGTTACGCTAATGATCAGTTTGGCTTCTTTGCTTGCTTTTCTGGCAACGTAATAAAATGGAAAGTAAAAAATGTTTGCAGATGATGAAAATAAAAACCTTCCTTTGCTATAATCGGAAGTAGAAAGAAAAATGGAATCTAACGATTCTTTAGCTGGCAAAATAATTCTGCTAACACTGTCAGATGATTGTGTTAAATTGAATTCCTTCAGGCTGTTTGCAAAACTTCTGGTTCTTACGAAGAAACTCACAGTATCTCCAACATGAATGGTGTCCAATCTATAGCTGTTAGCTTCTTCAAAAGTGACATCGAGTGAGTCGGCATGGTTTAAGATAGGCTGTTGTAGAAGTGTGATATCTGGCCTGTAATTTGACTCGCCAGTAAGGTCACAGGCAGTAATTGCAGATGCAATAAGCCCTAAAATAAAATAAGAATACTTTTTCATTGAATTGATTTTTATTGCAAAAATAACAATTAATTATTCTATTGTACATTCAGCTCTTTTATTTTAAATTTCTTTTAGCCCTTCGGATCATCTCAATCAAAAGTTTCTTTTATAAAATGGCATTTTTTCTTATCTTTGCATTCTTGTAAAATTCAGTTGAAATTACTGTATTTTGCTGATAAATAAACGATTGGATAAATCGTAAATTGTAAATGATATAATTGTAAATTTTAAAGATGGAACTTGCAAGTAAGTACAACCCGACGGACATTGAGTCGAAATGGTATCAGTATTGGTTAGACAATGGATTTTTTAGTTCGAAACCTGATAGTCGTGAGCCTTATACTGTCGTCATTCCGCCGCCAAATGTTACAGGAGTACTCCACATGGGTCACATGCTCAATAATACTATTCAGGATGTGTTAGTTCGTCGTGCACGCATGCTGGGTAAAAATGCCTGTTGGGTTCCGGGAACCGACCATGCTTCCATTGCTACCGAAGCCAAAGTGGTTGCGAAATTAGCAGCTGAAGGTATCAAAAAAACGGATTTAACCCGTGACGAATTTTTAGGTCATGCCTGGGACTGGACACACAAGCACGGTGGAATTATCCTCGAACAGTTGAAGAAACTGGGCGCATCCTGCGACTGGGGACGTACGGCTTTCACTATGGACGAACCACGCTCGGAAAGTGTGCTGAAAGTTTTTGCGGATTTATACGAAAAAGGACTGATTTATCGCGGTGTACGCATGGTAAACTGGGATCCAAAAGCGTTGACAGCACTGAGTGACGAAGAAGTGATTTTTAAAGAACAACAAGGTAAATTATTTTACCTGCGTTATAAAGTGGAAGGCGAAGATGGTTATGCTGTGGTGGCAACTACGCGTCCGGAAACAATTATGGGTGATACA
>JBBIID010000161.1:0-7058 GCA_037446675.1 Paludibacter sp. | reverse complement strand
TAAAAAGGTTTATTAAAATAATGTGCTGCATTTCCTGCAACATCATCTCCATTAATGGCCATTTCAACTATATTTACTTTTAGAGGATCGTCATCGGTTCCATAATATGTTTTCAACGAATTACTATCCCATATTAATGTAAACAAGCAAAAACCTTCTTGTATACTAGTTGCATTTGTATAATCTTTTCCCCAATTAGGATAAGCTCCTCCATTCCAGCTTTCGCCCCAATGAAACCAAGTGCTAAAATACCTGTTTTGAGTCCCTCTGCTGATTCCGTTTCCATTACCCATTTCCATAATGTCTATCTCACCACATTTTGGCCAGCCAACCTGAGAATAATCAGCTCCCATCATCCAAAATGCTGGCCATAAACCGTT
This sequence comes from Paludibacter sp., assembly GCA_037446675.1. Classification (GTDB taxonomy): domain Bacteria; phylum Bacteroidota; class Bacteroidia; order Bacteroidales; family Paludibacteraceae; genus Paludibacter. The sequence goes on along the minus strand of JBBIID010000161.1, from coordinate 6,678 downwards.
AGCTGTATGGGGAAGCTTGAGGCGGGCTACTATTTTACCATATTTAAATGACATTTTATTTGCAGTCTTTAGGCGACCAGAAGTACATGTCTTTCCTGAATAATTTTCTTTTCTTGCAGTTATAATAAGGCAACTAGCTCCGGTTTCAGGTTCTTGTCCTATTGAAATATTCTCTTTGCGATAGAACTGAAGTTCGCTGTTTCCACCTCCGTTCCCATTAACTTCTATAACCCAATTATTAGTTTCATCTAATTGATTCCCGTTGAAATTATCTTCCCAAACTAAATGATAATCTCCATCCGTTGCTGTTGAACTTTTGTAAGGTGAACTTTGAGCATTCGCACCAATGAAACCCAATAATCCGATGATACATACTGTAATTTTTTTCAAGCCTTTCATTTTTTTTTCGTTATAATAATTATTGTAAAATCAATTTATAATAAAATAATACCTACTTGTTCTGTGAGTTTTTTAATTCTCAGGCATATAGTTTATCGTTACCCTATCTCTTTTTGCTTTTCCGTCAGTCATGCCTATAGCTTCAATAATGTTTTCTCCTTCTTTGAGAGTTATATTTTCCAAAAGGAATATGTGATCATCTGCGGTTGTAGCCTGATAAGGCGTACCATTTACATTTATAACTACTGCCGAGCAATTTGAATAAACTTTGATAGCTGTTTCGGCTTTGGTTCTATTCGTAAAGCGTCTGCTGGTGATGTACACAAAATGATCATTTTTATTCCAATTTGCTTTGAGCCAATAAAATGCATCTTTTTTTACGGAGCGATCGAAAGTAACCAATCCTTTATCGTTGATTCCGGGTTGAGAGCCTTCATTACGTCTATCTGAAGCAAAATCAAAACCAGCCCAAACCGAAGATCCCCAAATAAATGGTCGGTCATTGATCATTTTCAGGTATTCTTCATGAAACAAATTTTGATATTCTTCCGGGTGGTATTGTCCGCCTTCAGCAGGCTTTACTACTGGATATTCGTGTTGATGAATGTTTGCTCCAACTCCATATTCGCTTACGCCAATTTTGGCTGAAGGATATTTTTGATGAAGTTCATCCATTGCTTTTCCAAAGTGAGGAATCGTTTCGTAATACCAACCATCATAACGGTTGTTGGCGTAAACATCCGGAATCCAGTTGTTTGGTTTTTCAGCATACATGGCTGCCAAGGTCGACAATCGATAAGTATCTTCAGATTTTACTACATCGTTCATTAATTTTACAGTAGCCTCTGGATTCATTCCCGGTTGGTAATTAATTTCGTTGCAAAGCCCCCAGAATATTACGCTAGGATGGTTGTATTGCTGCCGCATTAGTTCGTACATTTGCGAAACAGCATTTTTACGGAATGTAACGTTTTTAATTTCATCACTTACACTGTTCACGGCTGGAATTTCTGTCCAGCAAATTATGCCAAGCGAATCCAGATAATTGTATGTAAAATCTCCGTGTTGATAATGAGCCAAGCGAAGAAAATTACAGCCTGTTTCCCTCAAAATATCCAATGCTTCTTTGCGGTCGGCATCCGAAACGGCTCTTCCTTTATCTTTCTTTTCCTCGTGCAGGCAAATTCCTCTTAATGGATATGATTTTCCATTTAAAATGAATCCTTTGTCAGGATCGACACTAAAATAACGGAATCCTAATGGTTGAACCGATTGATCAACAACCTTTCCTTTTATTTTCAAAGAAGCAACTACTTTGTACAGGTATGGGTCATTTAATCCATCCCATAAATGAGGATTATCTATCTTAATAGTTTTAAAAGGAACTGAAACGTTTGCTTTACCTTCCAAATTTATAGTTTCTGTGGACGTTTTTACGGTATTGCCAGCCGCATCTTTTATCGTAATTTCAGATACGACATTCGCCTTATTCGGATTGCTGTTTTTTATTTTGAATATAATGTCTAAATCGGCTGATTTTTCTGATACATTGTGTTGTTTCAGAACAATTCCTGATTGAGCAACCGATATTTCTTTTGTTGTAAATGAATTATTTATTTGTTCGTCAATATCGAAATGTACGGGATTTGCAACAATCAGTTCAACATTGCGTGTAATTCCTCCAAAGAAAGTGAAATCGGCAGAAAGGGGAGGACTGATGATTGAATCTGAGTTGTTTACTTCTATTGTGAACTCGTTTTGCTTCCCGTATTTAAGTTGTTTTGTGATGTCAAACGCAAAAGCCGCATAACCTCCTATATGTCTGCCAATTGCATTACCGTTGACGTACACGTTTGTTTGCATATTAGCAGCACCAATTTTCAGATAGACGGTTTTCCCTGAATACTCCGCCGGTATTTGCATCGACTTTTTGTACCAACCGATTCCTCTATAATAATTGTTTCCACCATCTTGACCATCCAAAGCATTCCATGTATGGGGAAGTGTGACGGTTTCAATTTGTTTGTCGTTATCTTTATTAAACTGCCAATTGCTGTTTATATTAATTATTTCGCTTGCCTTCAAAAACGATACTATACCTAAAAGTAAAAGTGCAGTTACTACAATGTTTCTTCTCATTACGCTATTCTTCTTCTTATTTTAATTTTTTATTTATTTTGAGGTTGTATTATATAAGTTGTAATTGATTTGGCTGGTACAATTACATCTGCTGTGCAATCGTATATTCTCAACTTGGGAGTCAAATTATTTTCCGATTTATTAAGTAAGATTGCCACTATTTCTCCGTTCGGATTTTCGAACGCTGTAACGCGCATTGCATCATCATCGTACGAGCTACAGCCAATTCTTTTTGCTCCTCGTTTCACAAATTTGCTAAAATGACCAATTGCATAATAAATATCACTTTTTATAAAAGTGTTATTTTTCTTATCCACAATTATTGGAGCTTTTACACCTGTTTCCCGATTATGATATGGACCACCTTTAAAGTCGACAATAATGTTCCAATCAGTTGCAGCCGACATATAATTATTGAAATCTTCAATCATTTCTTCGGCGTAGGCTTCCATGTCGGCCCAATCGGAATAAGGAACGGCAACTTTTGAACCGTTTGAAACACTTCCACCGCGACAAAACTCGGTTAGAATAAGCGGCTTGTCTGGAAATAACTCGTGTGTCATTCGTAATGCGTCAAAATGATTGCCAGAATACCAATGGAATCCAATTCCCCAAATTGCATCTCTTGCTCCTTTTACGGCAAACGATTCGATAGCACGATCTAAAACCCGCTCTTTATTATGATCCCAAATCATAATCTTTACATCATTGAAACCTGCTTTATTAAGAGTGGGTCTTAAATTCTGTGTGGCAAAAACAGCTTCATCGGTTGCTGAATACAAACAGCTTTCCCATGTTTGAACTGCTTTGGCCTCGTTTTGTACAGTCATGCCAAAAAAATTGATTCCTTCTTTTTTATACTCTTCAAAAAACTTAGTAATGTATCGTGCCCATGTATCATAATGTTCAGGAAGCAATTTACCTCCCTGTATCATGGATTTATTATCTTTCATCCAAGCTGGTGGGCTCCATGGTGAAGCAAAAATGGAAAGTTCCTTATTTTGATTTTTTGCAGCTTTGATAAAAGGTATAATGTATTTTCTGTCGTTATCAATATTAAATGTTTTAAGATCTTTGTCGTTATCTGCCACATATGTATATTCACCAATAGCGAAGTCGGCAGAATTTATATGCGCTCTGCAAAAGTTCATTCCCAATCCTTTATCATTGTCGAAACATGCTTCAACGATTTGATTTCTTACAAGCTCGGTTACCTGACTTAAATTATATGCCGATGTTTCTGTAAAAGCTCCTCCAAAACCAATAACCTCCTGATACTTTATTTGAGGATATATGTTTATAAGTTTATTCTCAGTTTCTACATCCGAAACTAATTTCACACTTTGTTGCTGTTCAAGTCTGCTTTGTTTCGACTTTTGGCTTGTGTAAATTCTTATTTCAGAACCTTCGACCGGGTTTTGTTGCGCAAACAATGAGAAGGTAGTTTCCAACATCAACACGAGCAATGAAATTCTTACTGTAATGGATTTTGGCATATATATTAAATTGAGATTATTCTGTTGATTGAAAAAAGAAATAATAATCAGCTAGTGAAATTTTATCTTTCGAAATTCTTTTAATATTCCCAACGCAAATATAAAATAAGACACAGGCTCAAGCACATTTTTTTTACACACAAAAACTCAACTTAATGCTATATACTACTCAATATATACTCAACATGTTGTGGCTTAATTATTTGATATACTGATATTTAATTTTAATTGTGTTGTACAACATGTTTTGTGCAGATGTGTAACAATATAAAAAAGCCTTAAATCGATTGTTTTTGTGTGAAAATTTAACTTTAGCTAATTAATTAAATTTTTATTGATTCTTTATTTGATCATATTGTATAATGTGTTTGAATTTGTATTACAATCTGAAACTTTTATATAAATAAAATTTTAAAATGTAAAATAAAACGAGTATTTTTGTGCGATTTTTCAATTAAACGAATAATGATGAATTCTGAATTAATTAAGTTACCAAAAGATTGCAATGGCAAAGACGAAATTCGAGAGCAAATAGATGTTATCGATAAAGAAATTATTTCCCTTTTTGCTCGGCGCTTTGAATATGTGAGCGAAATTGTAAAGTATAAAAAAGATCAGGAAAGCGTTGTTGCGCTTGATAGGAAAAATCATGTGATTGTGCAGCGAGGAATATGGGCTGAAGAAATGGGGTTAGACAGGAAAACGTTTGAAGATATATATGAATGCCTGATAGCGCATAACATAGAGAAAGAATTACAAATTTTAGAAAGAAGAGAAAATAAAAATAATTAGAAATATATATAAATCACAATTTTTCGATTAATGTGAGATAATTAAAAAAACAATGTACAAACAGGAAATTAAAGTAATGGATTGCACCGTTCGCGACGGTGGTTTGATGAATAAATGGCAATTTAGCGATGATTTCGTAAGAGGTGTTTATAATGCATGCGTTGAAGCAGGTATCGATTACATGGAAATCGGTTATTTGAGTAGCGAAAAAGCGTTCTCCCGTGAAGAAATGGGTCCCTGGAAATTTTGCCATCAGAAAGATTTGGAACGTATTGTTGGCAAAAACGAAACGAATCTGAAATTATCAGCAATGGCTGATATCGGCCGTATTGATCCGGAGGATATTCCTTTGGCTTCCGAAAGTGCGTTGGATATGATTCGTGTTGCTTGCTATGTTCATCAGGTGGATAAAGCTATTGCTTTGGCGCATCATTGTATGGATAAAGGTTATGAAGTTTGTATAAACCTTATGGCTGTTTCAACAGTGAATGAACACGAATTGGATGAAGCGTTGAAAGATATTGCTAAATCGCGTGTTAAAGTGTTCTATGCGGTTGATAGTTTTGGCAGCATGTATGTAGAGTCGATTCAACATTTGGTGCGTAAATATATGAACGCACTGCCCGGAAAAGAGATTGGTATTCATGCACACAACAATATGCAAATGGCAATGTCGAATACTTATACTGCCATTATGGAAGGTTGTACCATGCTGGATGCAACTCTACTTGGTTTGGGTCGCGGAGCAGGAAACTGTCCGATCGAAATTCTGATTGCTTTCCTGAAGAATCCAAAATATCGCTTACTACCATTGCTACAAGCTATTCAAGATCATGTTCACCCAATGCAGGATAAAATCGATTGGGGATATCACATTCCTTACCTGATTTCCGGTGCTCTGAATGCTCATCCGCGCCGCAGTTTGGAATGGATGGACTCAGATTGTAAAAATGATTTTGTGGCATTTATGAAGGAAATGCACGACAACGAAATTCTGGAATAAATCTTAGGCGCGCTTTACAAATACGAATTATTTGCTAACTTTGCAGCTCTTTTGAAGAAAGGCTCCGTAGTTCAGCTGTATAGAACGTCAGATTCCGGTTCTGAAGGTCTCGGGTTAGAATCCCGACGGGGTCACAAAAAAAATAATTGAAAAAGAGTGTTCTGTCTACATGACGGAACACTCTTTTTTCTTTGGAATGAAATTTGAATTTTGACCACTTTCTGATCGATTTAAATTGAGGTTTACCATTTATAAAGTTCTAAAATTCTCTTGAGTCTAAGTTCTAAAAATAAAGATTATTATAATTATCTTTGTGCAACAACAGTTTTCAATAATCAGATAATGAAAAAATATATATTATATAGCTTATTACTTTTCTCGAACATATTGTTTGCGGCTAATCCTACTGATCAGTTTGTAAATAGTTATTTGTTGCGAAATGCTAATGTGAGCTTGTTGGTAAAGGATATGTCAACAGGGAGCAGCATTTGTGAATATAGAGCGAATAACGCGGTTGTTCCGGCCTCGACGATGAAAGTGGTAACTACCGCTACGGCATTAGAATTGCTGGGAGCTGACTTTCGTTTTGAAACCTGCCTTGAGATTGACGGAAAAGTGAGAAAAGATAGCGTTTTGAACGGAAATTTATACATTAAAGGAGGTGGTGATCCTACTTTAGGTTCGGAAAAAATAGGAGAGCCCAATTTTATGCCTCAATGGCTTGAAGCCATAAAAAAAGCAGGAATAAAACAAAGTGCACAAAATATATTCATAGTTGGTTCACTAATCTTGCCAAGAAACGGATTGCTTCTAAATGGCCATAATGGTTGAATGTCAGAATAAAGAAAT
>JBBIID010000160.1:0-7073 GCA_037446675.1 Paludibacter sp. | reverse complement strand
CAAACATTCTTATGCCCAACATTACTCCCGGAAAATATCGCGACAGTTATGCGCTATACGAAAACAAACCCTGCACCGACGAAAATGCTGACGATTGCAATAGCTGTATTGATGTACGCGTGCATTTGGTAAATCACGAAGTGGGTTACGGAAACTGGGGTGATTCGAAACATTACGGCAAAAAACAGCAAAATCAATGACAATAAACTGTATATAACAAACACAAAAAGTCCTGAATCAAATTTTAAGATTCAGGACTTTTTTATTGATTTAAAACTTTAGGTTTTTACTGTTCTTTGTATGCTTCCAAAATCGCTTTTACACCATCCGGCGACACGCGACCGTACACTTTTTCGCCTACCAGCACAACCGGAGCCAATCCACAAGCACCCACACAACGCAGGCAACTCAAAGAAAACTTACCATCTTCCGTAGTTTCTCCTACATTCAGCTTAAGCTGACGCTTGAATTCTTCCAACACTTTTTCCGCACCACGAACGTAACAGGCCGTACCGGTACAAATTGAAATTGGAAAACGCCCTTTAGGCACCATCGTGAAATACGAATAGAATGTAACTACACCGTACACGTGCGCCGCTGAAATGCTCAACGAATGTGCAATCACCTCCTGAACTTCAGCTGGCAAATAACCAAAAGCCTGTTGAGTTTGATGTAACACATTAATCAATTCGCCCGGATCATTATTGAAAAGCTCGCAGATTTCTTTAATACGATTAATCTTTTCTTCCGACAATTTCACTTTCACCTTTACTTTCTCTTTTTCTGGAGCAGCATAGGTATATGATTTATTTTTATCTCCCACTTCCTTGTTGTATTGCTCACCAACCGGTTTCGTAGTACTTGCAGAGATAGGATTTTCTTCGTCTGATATTATTTTGCTTACCATAATTTTCTGTAATTTAAAATAGAATTATAATTTATCGGTATCCCATTAATCATGATGAATATCAACCTCCGAACTTTTATCAAAATAAGAGGTATGCAACAATTCATGTGATTTATGACCACAAGGTTTCCCCAGAAACTCATCGTAGAGCTTAATTATAGATGGATTTTCGTGCGATTTACGTATCGTTTTACCTTTGTCTTCGTTGTAAATGGCAGCAGCTCGTTTCTTCAAAATCTCGCTCTGACCATGGTGAAATGGTTGACCGCCACCACCAATACAGCCACCCGGACATGCCATAATTTCAATAGCATGGAACTTGGATTTTCCGGCACGAATATCATTTAAAAGCGTACGTGCATTAGCCAACCCGTGAGCAATACCAATATTCAATGGCAAGCCATCGAAATCGATAGTAGCCGAACGAATGCCTTCCATTCCGCGCAACTCCTCAAATTCAACTTTTTGAAGCGCTTTACCGGTATAAACTTCGTAAGCAGTACGGCAAGCAGCTTCGATAACGCCTCCGGTGTTTGCAAAAATGACTCCTGCACCTGTAGATTCACCAAGTGGATGATCAAAATCCTCATCCGGTAAATCCAGAAAATCGATGTTGGCTTGTTTAATAAACTGAGCTAATTCTCGTGTTGAAATTGAAAAATCAACATCCGGATTTCCGTTTACTTTAAATTCGTCGCGCTGACATTCGTATTTCTTCGCCAAGCATGGCATTACCGATACCACCACAAGATTTTTCCGGTTAACCCCGATTTTATCTGCGAAATATGTTTTGGCAATAGCACCAAACATCTGTTGCGGAGACTTTGCTGTCGATGGAATATCGAGCATATCAGGGAAATTATGTTCGAAGAAGTTTACCCAGCCCGGACAGCATGAAGTCAGCATAGGTAATTTCACTTCCTGATCGCCACTCAAATGACGCGTTAAACGATCGAGAAGCTCTGTTCCTTCTTCCATAATGGTAAGGTCGGCACTAAAGTCGGTGTCGAACACATATTTAAATCCAAGACGACGCAAAGCAGCTACCATTTTACCAGTTACGGAAGTACCCGGTTCCAAACCGAATTCTTCTCCCAAAGCAGCTCTTACAGCAGGTGCTGTTTGAATCACAACCGTTTTTGAAGGATCGGCAAGTGCACGCAATACATTATTAGAATGGTCAACCTCCGTCAAAGCTCCCGTAGGACAAACCGACACACACTGACCGCAATAAGTACAAGGCGATTTTTCCAAGTCCATTTCAAATGCCGGTGCTACTACCGCTTTAAATCCACGATTGATAGCAGAAAGAGCTCCTACTGTTTGCACCTCGTTACACATCATTTCGCAACGGCGACACATGATACATTTATCCATATCGCGGATAATGGATGGTGAAGTATCCTTTCTGTAAGCTGATTTCTCACCCTGATAAGGAATATCGCGGATTCCGAATTTTGTAGCCAGACTTTGAAGTTCGCAACTACCCGATTTTGCACAAACCAAACAATCGAACGGGTGATCGGAAATAATCAGTTTCAACACTGTACGACGGGCATTCAGTACGCGTATATTGTGAGTATTAATCTCCATCCCTTCCATAGCTTCGGTAGCGCAGGCTGGAGCAAGATTTTTTCTTCCCTGCACATCTACAACACAGATACGACAACCACCTGGCTTATTTTCAATATCCATATCGTGCAACTGAAAATGGCATAGTGTCGGAATTTCAATACCTGCTGTTCTGGCAGCATGAAGAATAGTAGTACCTTTCTTTACTTCTACTACTTTATTATCTATTTTGAGTTTTATCATTTCCATAATTATACAGGTATTTTTTCTATTTTAATTGAAATAGCGTCGAATGCACATTTTTCTTCACACGCACCACATTTAATACATATATCCTGATTAATTTTATGCACTTGTTTTTTATCGCCGGTAATTGCATTAACCGGACAACTCCGTTTACATGCCGTACAACCCACACAAGTATCTTCTTCGATATAGTAGTTCAACAGAGCTTTACATTGACCTGAACGACATTTCTTTTCGTGAACATGTTCTACATATTCGTCCCAGAAATTTTCCATGGTCGACAATACCGGGTTTGGAGAAGTTTGTCCCAACCCACAAAGTGATGTATCTTTGATAACCTGACTCAGGTTCTTTAAGCGAAGTAGATCTTCTTCGGTTCCTTTTCCCTGAGTGATTTTTTCGAGCGTTTCGTACAAACGTTTGTTACCGATACGACAAGGAGCACATTTACCGCATGACTCTTCCACAATAAAATCGAGATAGAACTTGGCTACCGAAACCATACAATCGTCTTCGTCCAAAACAATCATACCTCCTGACCCCATCATCGAACCTGCTTCGGTAAGATTATCGTAATCAATAGGTGTATCCAAATGCTTTTCGGTAAGGCAACCTCCCGAAGGACCACCTGTTTGAATAGCCTTGAATTTTTTGCCATCTTTAATTCCACCACCAATTTCGTAAATAATTTCACGCAACGTAATTCCCATTGGAACTTCGATCAAACCAACATTGTTGATTTTTCCAGCAAGTGCAAATACTTTAGTTCCTTTAGATTTTTCTGTGCCAATGGCAGCAAACCACTCAGCACCATTATTAATGATTACGGGAATGTTTGCAAAAGTTTCAACATTATTTACATTAGTTGGTTTTCCAAGATATCCTGATACTGATGGAAATGGAGGTTTAAATGTAGGTTCTCCACGCATACCTTCCATCGAGTGGATAAGTGCTGTTTCTTCACCGCACACAAATGCGCCCGCTCCAAAACGGAGTTCAATATCGAAATCGAATCCTGAACCTAAAATATCAGTTCCCAAAAGACCAATTTCACGAGCCTGATTTATTGCTTTTCTCAAACGATTGATAGCAAGTGGATATTCTGCACGAATATATACAAGCCCTTTTGTAGCTCCGATAGCAAATCCGCAAATAGCCATTGCTTCAATTACTGAGTTTGGATCACCTTCGAGTATCGCGCGATCCATAAATGCACCCGGATCACCTTCATCGGCATTACAAACCACATATTTCTGATCGGCATTTACTTTGCCGGTAATTTCCCATTTCAACCCTGTTGGGAATCCGCCACCGCCACGTCCACGCAATCCTGATTGTTTTATAATATTGATCGTTTCCTGCGCTCCGTATAAGTTCAACACTTTGCCTAGAGCCTGATAACCATCACATTCAATATAATCATAAATATCTTCGGGATTGATTTCTCCACAATTACGCAAAGCAATACGAAGTTGCTTCTTGTAGAAATTCATGTTCTCCGAATTGCTGATTTTTTCGTTATTGGACGGATCTGTATAAAAAAGTCTTTCTATTTTATTACCTTTTACAATGTGATCTTCCACAATTTCACGAGCATCAGCAGGTTTTACTTCGGTGTAAAAAGTATTATCGGGCAATACTTTCACAATAGGTCCTTTTTCACAAAAACCGAAGCAACCGGTAGTTACAATTTTCACTTCTTTATTCAGGCCTTTATCGTCGATGATTTCCCGCAAACTTGCATCGATCGTTTTGCTTTGTGCCGCCTGACAACCTGTACCTCCGCAGACATGAATAAGCTTCGAATATCCGGCACTTTTGGATTGAAGCAATTCTTTCATCTTTATCAGCTCTGCTAAAGATTTTACTTTCGTCATAATGTTTATTATTAGTATTCGGTGTTAATTTAGTTACAATTAAAATCCTTTATCACCATCGTGACAAACTACCTGTCGTAAAAAAAAAAAGCTGACATCAAACACATTAAGTTACCTCGCTCAACAAATGTTTGATTTCAGTTTTTCGTACGTAGTTTTCCTCGTTTCAGGACACTATTTGAATTTACATTTAAAATTATGCAAAGATAGTAAAAAAATGTAATTGGAGAAAAATTTCTTTAATTAAATGTATAAAAAGAGACAAACTAGAAGCCTGTCTCTTTTTTGCCTTATATCAGTATTTTAGCCCTCAACTACTTCTCCAATAAGAGTAGCCGATGATGCAGACATAATTTTTACTTTTATAACCTCGCCAATGCGTCTGCCTGCGCGTGGAAATACAACCACTTTGTTTTGAGAAGTACGACCAAACAATTGCTCTTTCGATCGTTTTGAGAATCCCTCAACCAACACATCAAACGTTTTGCTAATATCTCGCTGATTACTTTCATTCGACAACACATTCTGAAGATCTATTATTTCGGCCAAACGACGCAATTTAATTTCTTCACTTACATTATCGGGCAAGTTTTTAGCAGCAAATGTTCCGGGACGTTCGGAATATTTAAACATAAATGCCATATCAAATCCAACTTCGCGCATAAGCGACAATGTTTCTTGGTGGTCTTCTTCTGTTTCATCGTAAAATCCACAAAAAACATCAGTCCCTATCGAGGCATCCGGTAAAATCCGACGAATGGCAGCAATTCGCTCCAAATACCATTCACGGGTATATTTTCGGTTCATTAACTTCAATATTTTGTTACTTCCCGACTGAACCGGCAAATGAATAAATCGACACAAGTTTGGATAAGCAGCTATCACCTCCAAGGTTTTATCGCTCATATCTTTAGGATGAGATGTAGTAAAACGAAAACGTATTTCGGGAGCAGCTTCAGCTACAATTTTCAATAGTTCCGGAAATTCGACTACTTTCCCATCTTTTTCCGAGCGGAATGAGTTCACATTTTGCCCCAACAAAGTAACTTCTTTGAAATTCTTCTGTTGCAGATCTTTTAATTCGGCCAAAATACTGTCGACATCACGACTTCTCTCGCGACCACGCGTATACGGAACAATACAATAGGAGCAAAAATTATTACAGCCACGCATAATGGAAATAAATCCTGAAATAGGATTTCCAATTCGCGAAGGCAATACATCCTTGTATGTCTCGGTAGTGGAAAGCTCAACATTGATTGCTTTACCCCCGTTTTCCACTTCTCCAATCAAATGAGGAATATCCAAATAAGCATCCGGACCCACAACAATGTTTACCCCATAATTATCAATAAGCTCGTCTTTCACTCTTTCGGCCATACAACCGATCACGCCCACCACCAGCTTTTTATTCTTTCTTTTCAGCGACTGAAAGTATTTTAATCGTTGAATTACTTTCTGTTCCGCATTATCACGAATAGAGCAGGTATTTACAAAAATAGCATCTGCTTCGGTAATTTTATCCGTCAGTGCAAAACCATCCATTTCCATAATGGAGGCTACCACTTCACTATCAGCCACATTCATTTGGCAGCCGTAAGTTTCAATAAAAAGTCTTTTGTCGTTCAGCGCGGATTTAGAGTCCGGCGAACTAACGATTTGTTCACTCATATTATATATGTTTCAAAGAATTTATTTGGTGGACAAAGTTACTGCTTCTAATTCTAAATTCAAGAGCTCAGAGTCTTAATTAGTCTCAAATTGAGGTCACAAGATAGTTTCACACGGTAAATTCTTCTAACTGAGACCTAAAAAAATAGAGAATATTCATTTTTATATTTTTTAACTGTATTATTATTCATAAAACACAGTCCTAATAATGAACAATTTACACATTTTATGATGTTTTACTGGCTAACCAATTAAAAATTATTTTCAAAATCATTTGCGCATTTAAAAAAATATTCTCACTTTTGCAGAGTAAACAAACAGATAAATTTTTCATAGTTAAGGTTTAGGTTAAAATGTGCAATGGGTGGCTGTGAAGTTACCCATTGTTTTTTGTTACCACCCCTGAAAAAACTCTCCCTTTTTCTTCCAATCCGAAAAGAATTAGTATTTTTGTTGTAAACAATCAAATACACAGTCATTATGGATAGTCTTGGCGATTACATTTATATTATTGTATTGGCAATAGCCGGATTAAGCGGACTTTTGAGAAAAAAGAAAAAGACCGACACATCGTCGTCGGCTCCTAAAACAACGAAACGCAGCTGGGAAGATGTACTCCGGGAATTAACCCCCGTTGACTCCGAACCTGAGCCAAAAGTTTTCGAACCCGAACCAGTTCCTGTGGTTCAAAAAGTAGAACCTCAAAAAATAATAAGCTACGAAACCGTTAGCGACCCTTTGGAATTGCGTTCGGCAAAAAACGTTTCACATATTTCCACTTCAGCCAAACAGAAATATGA
>JBBIID010000159.1:0-7084 GCA_037446675.1 Paludibacter sp. | reverse complement strand
ATTTGCTGTCAGCACCATATTCCTGTCCACCTTCGACTTTGATATGTTTCCAAAATGCTTTTTGCTTAAACATCCACGAATGTATTTTCCCTGAAACGCCGCCCATGGGATTTTGAGGACTTCTGTTATCCCCTGCGAAAAAACCGTCAAGTGATATTCCGCTGTCAAAAATTATTTTACTCATATTTTTATTTGGAAACGTTTATCCATTCTGCCACTATTTTGGTCAGAACTTCTTTGTTACTCTCAATTTCTTGCATATTTTTGAAAGTGGCAATGGCCCGATCATTCCCTTTCCATGTTAAGAGACCAAAATCTTCCTTTAAAAGGCGATTTTCGGGTAGCTCTTTGACTTTTGCACCTCTGTGAAAAATCAACTGAATTTGCTTCGGTGGTTGAATTTTCATGGTTATTCTGTCTTCGCCACCAAAGCAATAATTGGGGCCGTTCCACTTTATGTTTTCGGTAATTTGTTCGTTTGCGCCGAGTAGAATTAATCGCAACGTTTCAATTTCCGATCGCAATGGATGGTTTTGCTTGTCCAAAAAAATCGTTACCTCTGTATTTTCTCTCTCCATTCTTTGTTTTGCTTGTTATTACTCCGGCGCGAAAGTTATTTTTTTCCTGCTTTTCGAATTGTTATTCTTCACAAACTTCTTTCAATCTGTTGAGTGCTTTTGGGTAAGTTTGGTTCATGTAATCTATAAAATCATCAGTAACATCTATATCGACAATGACGGTGGTTGTACCACTGTTGTCTTCGAAAGTGTAATTTTCAAATCCGTTAGCCCATTTTTCCACTTCCGGGCCTTCCGTAATTTCCTGACCGGCATTTAAGATCCCGTAATGCTGAACCGAAACAAATTGGTTGGGAATGTTTTCGGCTATTCTGGAAACCATGCCTCCTTTTTCTCCTTTTTCATCAACGCCGATAAACAGAATTTTAGTTCCCTTGTCCCAACTTCCTTTATAGGTGGATGTCGGATTAAACCAATAGGTCCATTGTTCGTAAGTCCATTTGCGGCTGATGCCAAGCATAAAATCATAGACTTTTGTGGCTGGTGCATTAATGCTTACTTTGTATTGTAGCTTTTTCATAATACTCAATGTTTTACTTGTAAATGCAATGAATTCAATAATCGTAGAATGAACAAAAAACAACCCGGAAGTCCTATTTGTTTAGATTTAACTTCCGGGTTGTTATTCTCTGTTTTTAGCTCCGTTTTTTATCCGTTTTTCACTCTTTATAAAATCACATATTTCAGTCGGGTTTATTGTGGAATTTGTTCTACTACAATCTTGTTTCCCGCCTTGTCGTAGTAGGTACAGGTCATTTCGTCGAGAGATACAAACCACTTTTCAATTCCAGTTTCAGCACAATGCTTGCAAAATGTAAAGTAATCTGTTTCGCCTTTTTGGTGACTATTTAAATACTGACTGAATTTCTCGCGGCGGCTACTATCAGCTATTGCCAGTTTCTCATACTGAGGCAATGATTTTGTTTGAAAATTATTGCTGCCAAAATAGTCTGTATGACTGTCGTTTACCCACGTTTCGAATGCTGTAACTCCCATTTGTTTGATCTCCTGAATGTATTTGGGAAAATCAGCTCCTGATTTTACTTTTTCGTGAGCTTTTTCAATTTGTTTTACCGTAAACATCTTTTTTTGTCTTTAATGATTAAACGATTCGTTGAATTTAATGCAATCACAACCTTGCAAATAATTTCTCGACATTGTATTACGGTGCAAAAATGCAACAATTCAAATCTCCGTGATTGTAAAAAATCGTTTTTCTACCGGAGTCGCTTGAAATTATCGGGAGTGCTTCCGGTGTATTTCTTAAAGTCTTTGATGAAATGAGCCTGATCGAAGAAATTATTCTCGTAGCAGATGTCGGCCAACGATTTTGTTTCGTCCAGGTTGCTGAGAACTGTATTAAAACGAATAATGGAAGCAAATTTTTTAGCGCTGGTTCCTACAACTTTCCTGAAACGTTTCTCAAACGGACTTTGGCTGATAAACATCTTTTCGTTCAGCTCTTTTATGCGAATAGCTCCTTTAGTTTCGTAAATAAGTTTTACGGCCTCCACTATTAATTTGTCGGTTTCTATGTCTTTGAGCTGAGAAAGAAGAAACTGTTCCACTATTTTCACGCGTTCGCTGTCGGTGGTAGCCAATCCTAATTTATCTTCTGTTTTAGCCGTTTCGTTCTTGTCAAAAATGTTGTCGAGCGATATATTCAGATTAAATAATTCGTTTGCAGGTTGCGACGCAAAGTGAGTAAATCCCGTTTCAGTAAAATAAACCAACACTGTGCCTATATTGGCCGTGTTTTTAAAAATTTTGTAGCTGTCGGTAAGTCCACTGATTCCTGCGGGAGACAATTGATTTTCTCTGCTTTTTGCCAGTGTCGAAAGCTTGCCTTTGTACTGAAAGCCGATAACCAAACCCGAAGAAGGAAAAACGCTATATTCGCTCTCCAATTCATTTTCCGATATCACATAATGTTTGATGTAAGATTTCAGTTTTTCAGAAGGGAAATACTTGTCAAATTTCATCGATTCTGTGTTAATGCGAAGTTAAGGACTTACTTGCAAAACCAAATTATTTGTTGTTATGTTCTTGTATACGGCTGATTTTTTTCTTTTAATAATACAAGTCAGCCAGTAAATGCCGTTTTGGGGTAGATATTCTTTTTATTTTAAATTTACTATGTATTTAATAGTTTTTAGGTCAGCGTTAAATTCTAAAATATATAATTTCTTTCCAGTCTCAAAGTTCCTAAATATCTTCTTCTTTGCACAAATTCACGCACCCGGATGATCTTCTCTTCCTAAAGGAAGTCCCCGCAGGGGAAAGGGTTGAAAAACTATTTCAAAAACTTTCTAATTAAAATTTTTTACCATAGAATTCGCCTGTATGTTTTAAACAGTACTCTCCAGCCATAGCTTAATCCTTGGCTTATGTTTTATGTAGTTGGCACGGATTTAAATCAGCGCCAACAGGGGTTATGCCGGCATTGCTTGCCAAATCTTGCCATTCAACATTTTTCCATTTTTATGTTTATTACGTTTCACCCCATCGCTACCCCAGGTACCCCATTGTTTAAAGAAAAAAGTAGCCCCTTGTTTTTCACATTGCATTTGAATTTGCAACGCCCATTCTTCTTTCATTGGACGGGCTTTCGGCCCGCTTTCACCTCCCACAATTACCCAATCAATATTGGTTAAATCCATTTCACCCACTGCATCAATTAATGGCTCACACGATAGAAAACGGACACTAGCAGGCAGATTGCGCAATGCATTTATACGATGTTTTACTATAGATGACTCAACTGTTACGCCAAGCCAAGCATTTGGTGGAACTACATGAGTGCTGAAATATTCTGCCATACGTTCAGCCCGTTTGGTAAGCAGCTGGTAGCGATGCTGTGGCGTTGAGCGGATTGTATCCATTATTTTATCAATAAATTCAAACGTAACATCGGCATGAAACAAATCGCTCATACTACATACAAAAATTACATGTGGCTTTTTCCATGCTTTTGGCTCATTCAGCACATCTTCGTGCATAGTAAGCTCAAAACCACTTGCATATTTAGCTAATCCCATAGCTTTTAAACGGCGCGACATTACTTCAGCATAACAGTGAGTACAACCTGCCGAATGTTTGGTACAACCTGTTATCGGATTCCATGTTTTATCTGTCCATTCTATTTTAGTAGTTTTCATGGTTGTTTTACTTTAAATGAGTATTCTTTTATTGAATGTAAGCCAGATGTTTGCTGGTTAAAATTTCCAATAATCTCAATTTTGCCTGATTTTTTGAGTGACTGAATCAAATCTAAATACAAAGATAATTTGCCACCTTTATTTATAACAAATTTCAAAGCAGAAATATTTGAAGTTATTTTTCCTGTTAATATTTCTTCTCTCAATTTACTCTTTATATTTTCAATTTTATTTGTTTCTTCTGTTGTGTAAAATAATGTTCCTTGTTCGAAGTCATCAAATATATTACAATTTGATTCCCCAGCATATGGATCGTGTTTCCAACATACTTTTAGGAATTTTTCCATTCCAAGTGTATGACCAGTACCAAAAATAAGCCCATAATAGTTTGTTCTGTTTAGGATGGTAAAATGATGTAAGTAAAATTCTTTATTAAATGGTAAAAGGGCTTTAAAATATTGTGATATAATTCTATGGCATTCTCTTGGCCTGCTTTCATCAAAATTAATTTTTTTGTCTTTTAGATATTTCTTCACAACTTCGTGTTCTTGAAATCTTTTTATGGATGAAGATGTTATAAAAAAAATAAAATCTGTTTTTGGTGAGTTAGCAAGTACGGTGAAAACATCTTCATTGACATGTTTAAATCCATATTGATCTAAAAAAATAAATTTTCCATATTTCGGATTAGCTAAGACACTTCTAAAATGTTCATTCCCAAATAAATTTTGAAAGTCATCATTTTTGAAATAACAATTTGCTTTGTAAGGGCAGCTTGTTGTGAGCTCGCAATTTTTCTGGCATGAATTAAAAAAATCATTAACTTTAGTTTCTAAAGTTTTAGCCTTTCTTTTTTGAGCTTCATTAAACGCAAATGCAATTTTTTGATTGTTTTGTAGAAAATGAGTACAATGTTGATGTTTTTCACCTCTTGCTTCTTCTAAAAGTATTAATGGAGAACCAAATGTACCTTCAATATCGGTACCACTACCCGCAAAAAAATCATATAAAAAGATATTAGTAATATGTGGATTATGTAAAAACACGGGAAACCACTCTCTAAAACATTCTCTGAAAATATCTAGTTTTAAGAGGGTTTCTTCACTGTAAACATTTTTATTGATATTTTTAGCCATAATTTATAAAGTACAATTAATTCATAGGATGTGTTTTTTTGTGTTAAATTGTCGCTGGCGACAAGGTGAATACGAAGGAAGCAAAACCCGCTAAATGCACGTCAACCAGCCTGTGACCCATAGGCGTGTGTTAGAGAAAGTTTTTAAGTGTTACTTTCTAATTCTTATTCCTTGTTCTTGTAATTTTAATAATGCACTAATTTTTGACATATCTCTCCCTTTAGAAGAGCAAAAGTTTGTTAAATCATATTCTATTAAATGTTGAATACTTTCTGCTTTGTCTGAAATCAATTTAATTTTATCAAATAACTCGGCTTTTATATTTCCGGCATTTAATTCGTCTTCGTTTCCACAGATAACTTTGTGAATTAGCCAATTTCTTTGCTGTAAAAAAGAGTTTAGTTCATCATGCAATGACAAGTCATATAGATTCTCTTTAATTGCAATTTTAATAGCTTTTCCTAAAGTATAACTCTGATTTCGTTTCAAAATTTCATCCGCTCGATTTTTCGTTTCCGCTGGATTCATTTTAAGAGTTATTGAATGACTCAATGCTTGTTCAACCATTTGGGTTTTCATTAAAGCTTCTCCAAGTAAGCAATACAAATTAATTTCACTATTATTAGCTGGTATTTTAATGATATTTTCTCTCATATGCTTTTTGCGTTCCTAAAACTTGCCCCTAACATTCCTTTATGAGCATCTTGATGTCAATATACATACTTTGTCTCAATCGGTTTGTTCCTGCAATTGTTTGATCTACATTAAAATGTATGTGGATAATGTTTTTACCACAAATCCTCAT
This sequence comes from Paludibacter sp., assembly GCA_037446675.1. GTDB lineage: Bacteria > Bacteroidota > Bacteroidia > Bacteroidales > Paludibacteraceae > Paludibacter. Next base: position 1,407 of record JBBIID010000159.1, on the reverse strand, counting down.
ACAGGAATTTGATTAAGTGGATATGTGTGTCTCTTTTGAGTTGTTTTTACTTAAATTTTTGTCAAATATAGTGACATTTTTTGATTTAAGATTAGTTTTGTTTGCTTAACTATAAGTTTATCAAGAGGATTCATTATTAGGCCGAGCTCTTTGGTTATTATGTGCGTGTAAATTTCTGTGGTTTTGGTATTTTCGTACACTGATGTACGTTGAATAGACTCCCCGAAATCGATACTAAAAGAGTCGTTGCCGATACTAAAAACATCGAAATTGATTCTAAAAGACCCTCTGTCGATGCCAATAACATCGAAATTGACATTAAAAGAGTCGTCGTCGATACAAATAGCATCGAAATTGATACTCGAAGAGTCTCCGCCGACACTAAAAGCATCGATTTTACAAAAAAACCGATTCCATAAGGAATCGGTTTAATCAGGTATGTGTCCGGATAAATGCGGGATAAAGTATTATTCGGCAGTAGCTGTTACCAGCTCCGATCTTCGAGATTTAACCATGAAGCGTTTCTTTAGTTCTTCATGAATGGCTTTTGCTCCCGGAATATTCACATTGGCCGACTGCTGTACATTGCTATAATAATATAATGCAGCATAGTAGGCTTCACTGCCAGCTACCATCATCGTATCGTCGAGGGAATCGCAAATTTGTTTTGCCAGAGACACAGGACCCATCAGATTATTCGAATCGTTCCCTGACTGTGCAGCCTGAATTTCTAGTCTTTTTGCTGGCTCACTTTACCTAAAAGCATCAAATTTTCTTCTTTTTGCCCGAACGTTCTCCAAAGAAGAAGAAACTTTCCCTCTTTTTGGCCGAACTTTCCCTAAAAAAGAGGAAACTTTCCCTCTTTTTGCAGGAACATTCCTCTAAATTGTAGAAAGGTTTCCTCTTTTTATAGGAACTTTCCCTCTTTTTGCAGGAACATTCCCCTAAATTGCAGGAAAGTTTCCTCTTTTTGCAGGAAGTTTCTCCTAAAAAGAAGGAATCTTTCCTCATTTTGCCCGAGGGTGCTGTAAAAAAGCCTGACGATTCCTTCTTTTTGGTTGAAACAGACGAAAAAAGCCCGGCACTTTGCAGCGCCGGCTGGCGCGGATTTGTAATCCGTGCCTATAGTATAAATCCATACCATTTAATTCTTGGTTTATTTTTTATATTGTTGGCACGGATTTGCAATCCGTGCCTATAGTATAAGCCAATACTATTTAATTCTTGGTTTATCTTTAATATAGTTGGCACGGATTACAAATCCTCGCCAGCGTGATTAATTTTTTGCTCAGTTTCAAAGTTTCTAAATCTTTTCTTCAACACACAAATTCACGCACCCGGTTTTATTATTTTGTTTTCTGACCCCTCCGCTGCGCTCGTCCTCTTTGACCTCTCTGGCTGGCGCGG
>JBBIID010000158.1:3010-7190 GCA_037446675.1 Paludibacter sp. | reverse complement strand
GTTTCATTATTTTCCCACGAAATAGTCCAGTAAACAGGAATTTCGGACCACACCATAATTCCCATTTTCTCTGCCTCGCGAACCATAGTTTCGTTGTGCGGATAATGTGCCAATCGCACGTAATTGCAACCAAGTTCTTTAGCCCATGTAAGAAGTGTCACCGCGTCTTCTTTTGACCATGCACGGCCGGAACGAAATGGAGCTTCCTCGTGTATGCTGATACCACGAAGGAAAATTTGTTTGCCGTTCAAAAGTATCTTTTTGCCTTCTGTTGTGATTGTTCTGAAACCGATTTGATCGGATATTTTTTCACCGGAATTTGAGAGAACAGTTTCATACAATTTGGGATTTTCTGGGTTCCACAAAACGGGCTTTGCTTTTTCTGAAAATTTAGCTATTCCGGTTGCATCTGTGACCAAATGTTTTTTTAGTTTCAGCTCAGGAATTTCGATATCAATGCTTTGTTCCCCCATTGGTTTGTTCAGTTTAATCCAACCGGAAATATACCCTTTATTCTCTTTATCCAACTGAATAAGATAATCTTCGATGTAAATATCGGGTAGTTCGGCAATCATTACATCGCGTGTAATTCCTCCATAATTCCACCAGTCCATGTTCACTGTCGGTACGTTGTCTTTATGGCGTTTGTTGTCTACCTTCACTACCACAAAATTGTTTCCACTGCTAACCTCATCGGTAATGTCGAAATTGAACGGTGTATATCCACCCACATGTTCTCCTACTTTTTCGCCGTTTACATACACTTTGGCATCGTAATTTACTGCTCCAAAATACAGAATGTAACGTTTGCTAGCCTTCTTTTCTATCGCAAAGTCTTTTTTGAACCAAACAGTGCCTTCGTATACAAACAGATGCTCATCCTGCGAGTTCCAGTCGCCCGGAATATTCATGGTCGGCGAGATGTCGAGGTTATATTCCACCAAATCCATTGGATTCTCGGCTTTTTTATTTTTGAAAAATCCGTTTTCTTCTACTTGCAAACGGTAATTGTAATAGCCATTTTCCAATGGATCAATTACATAATTCCATTTACCATTCAGGCTAATGTTTTGCCTTGAATAGATATTCGACACCAGTTCGATTTTTTGCGAGAAAACGCTACCCGCACATAAGAGAGACAAGCCCCAAACCACAATTTTTTTCATATCACAACTTTCTTTCCTGATAATAGATTTATCTGCCTAAAATTCTTCGTTTTTTTTGAACACGCAATAAGGAATTAAAGCAGATGCATAAGTTTTTACTAGAGTTTATTTATTTGATTATATAATTTTTTGAATCTCATCATAGCTTCTACGTAATAATAGTCGGCATAAGTCAGCGGAACATCAACCTCCGAATTTTCGGGCATAGAACCTACGCTATGCTTGAGTATGAAGTTGCCGTTGTTTCCCGATTCGGCGAAATAATCGGGAGATGATAATGTTCTTATTTGCGTTTCCGCTGTTTTTAGAGCAGCTTTTGAAAGATCTTCATCTTTTGTAAACTGGCTCAGTTCAATAAGTGCCGAAGCCATAATTGCTGCAGAAGAAGCATCTCTTTTTGATTTGGGAATATCGGGAGCATTATAATCCCAGTATGGAATTTTATCCTCGGGCAGAGCCGGGTTGTTAAGCAAAAAATGCGCAATGTGTTCGGCTTCGCAAAGATAAGCCGGGTCGTTTGTTTCGCGATACATCATTGTGTATCCATACAATCCCCATGCTTGCCCTCTGGCCCATGCCGAGTTGTCTGCATATCCCTGAACGGTTTGTTTTAACCTTGCATTTCCCGAAATGGTGTCGTAGTCGACCAAATGATAGCAACTGTAATCGGCTCGGAAATGCTCTCTCATTGTTTTGTCGGCATGACTTCGCGCAATGGTTTCCAGATATTTGTTTTCGGAATTTTTTGAAGTCCACATCAATAATTCGAGGTTCATCATGTTGTCGATAATTACCGGATACTGCCATGTTTTGCGATGCGAATCCCACGAGCGAATTAATCCTGTTTTTTCGGTGTATCGGGTACTTAATGATTTTGCCGCCTGAATAATTACATTCTCATAACTTTTTTCACCCGTAATGCGAAGTCCGTTTCCAAAGCTGCAAAATATCATAAATCCAACATCATGATTGTCGGTGGTAAATTGTTCGTTTTTTACTCTATCGGTATATTGCAGTGCATATTTTTTTAATTCCTCGGTTGGCTTATTTTCGTACAAATACCATAATGTCCCAGGAAAGAAGCCACTACACCACCACTTTGATGTAGACGTGATCAACTTATTATCTTTAAAGGATCTTGGTAAAAGAAGCGAATCGTGTTCCAACGATTTAGCCATATTAAGAGACATTGTTGTTGCTTTGTCCAGGCTTGTATCTATAACTTGCATAATGTTGACATCCGATGTTGCCTTGCATGACATGGTAGAAACAGCTAAAAAAGCAAATAGTATCCATTTCAGTTTTATAGTCATAAATTTCGTCATATTTTTATTGAACTCTAAATTGTTTTTTCAACCCTTCATCACTGTTGCCACCCACCATTATTTCAAAATCGCCTGCTTCAACTACGTGGTTCATATTTATATCCCAAATGGCAAGTTGCTGAATGGGCAAATCGAAGGTGACTGTTTTTGTTTCGCCGGGTAAAAGTGAAATCCGTTTGAAATCTTTTAATTGTTTCACCATTGGAGCAATGGATGCAAACTTATCCGAAACGTATAGTTGAGCTACTTCGCATGCTTCCCGTTGTCCAGTATTTGTAATATCTACAGTAGCTCTTAGCACATCGTTGGTAGAAAGCTTTGTTTCTGACAGTTGAAAATTTTCATATTTGAATGTTGTGTAGGATAATCCATAACCAAAACAGAACAACGTATCGAAGCCGGCATCCAAATAATAGGATGTGTTTCCTAATGACGATTGTTTTGCTTCCACAGGTATTTTGTCGATAAGCGTTTCGTTCTTTCTGGCCGGGCGGCCCAATTTCTCATAATTATAATAAACAGGAATTTGTCCTACCGAACGGGGAAAAGTTACAGGCAATTTTCCGCTTGGACTCGATTTTCCAAAAAGAATATCAGCCAATGCGGGACCTCCCATGGTTCCCGGATGCCATGCGTATAAAAGAGCCGTAGAGTTATTTAATTCTTTTTCGATAGTGAGTGGTCTGCCTGCCATAATAATTGTGACTATTGGTTTCCCTGTTTTTTTCAACGCTTCCAACAATTCGGATTGAGCTCCAACCAAATTCAAACTTGCCAGCGAGTGTGCCTCGCCTGATAGAATTGATTCCTCGCCAATAAAAAGTAGTACGACATCCGATTTTCGTGCCGCTTTTATGGCCGCTGAAAATTCAGCGGTACTTATATCACGGCTGTGGGTTAGTGTTTGTTCGTAAATAAATTTCACTTTCTCACCATATAGTACTTTCAGAGCCTGAAGTGGCGTTTGTGTTTTTTGTTTTTCTCCATCGAAAACCCATGTGCCAAGCTGGTCGTGTGGCGCATCGGCCAATGGTCCGATAACTGCTACAGTTTTGATATTATCTCCTAATGGAAGAATATGTTTGTCGTTTTTCAACAGAACGAATGATTCTTCGGCTGCTTTTCTTGCTGCTTGTAAGTATTCGTCGCTGTATGTTTTACCGGCAATGTTCAGATTTACATACGGATTTTTAAATAAACCTAATCTGAATTTTAGCCTTAGAATATTTTTTACTGCTTCGTCGATTGATTTTTCAGAGACTTTTCCTTCGCTCACAAGCTCTTCGAGATAACTTGTATAGCAGCCCGAAACCATTTCCATATCCAATCCGGCATTCAAGGCTTTTTGTGCAGCTTCTTTTTTATCTTCGCAAAAGCCGTGTAACACCATGTTTCCAACCGATCCCCAGTCGGAGACAACTACTCCATCAAATTTCCATTCGTGACGAAGCAAATCGGTTAATAAAAACTTATTGGCGCTTGGTGGAATGCCATTATTGGCATTGAAAGCAGTCATTACAGTTGCGCAGCCAGCGTTTTTAATACTTTTTTCAAAAGGAGGAAGGTAAACACTTCTTAATTGTCTTTCCGGAATATAAGTGACATTGTAATCTCTACCACCTTCTACTGCCCCGTAGCCTACAAAATGCTTGGCACATGCGGCAACAGATGTGGCATTGGATAAATCGT
>JBBIID010000158.1:0-3000 GCA_037446675.1 Paludibacter sp. | reverse complement strand
AAAACCACGCACCATGGCAGCTCCCATTTCGGAAGCAAGATAAGTGTCTTCGCCCAAACTTTCAGCAATACGTCCCCAGCGAGGATCGCGTGAAATATCCAGCATCGGTGCAAATGTCCAGCGAATCCCTTTTTCGGATGCTTCTACAGCAGCAATACGAGCTCCTGTTTCTGCTACGTCACGATCGAAAGTAGCCGCTTGTCCGAGTGGAATTGGAAATATGGTTTTATAACCATGGATAACATCACGTGCGAAAATAATCGGAATTCCTAGCTTGGATTCTTCAATAGCGATTTTTTGGAGATTGTTCAACAAAATGGGATCTTCGGCATTAAGAATAGAGCCCACTTCTCCGTTACGAATTTGATTGTATAATTTCTCGTCCGGAACACGTGCATTGACCTGATTCAATTGCCCTATTTTCTGTCGAAGGGTCATACGGGAAACCAAACTGTCGATTTGCGCCTCGATGGATTGCTCGGCTTTCGAATGATTGAACGGCAAGAAAGCAGTAAATAAAACTACTAATGAAGAGAGAATAATTTTTCGATTACTTATTCGCATGGATATTAAAAATGTCTGACAATTAAAGCAATATGTTTTTAGTTGTTTTGTTTTCAAAAGGCTGTCAAAGAGAAAGTTTTTCTCAAACTAATTTCTCTGACAGCCTATAATTTCTCTGATTAACCAACAATCAATTTCATTGTTTTTACTTCCTGCTGGTTTTGAACTACCCGTATAAAATAGACTCCTTTGTTTTCAATCATCATTGGGATAGATAAATTTCCGGCACTGGCAATTGTGTCGTATACTTTTTTGTAAAGTTGGCCCTGAGCGTTGTAAATATCTATTCTTAATCGAGATGATATATTTACATCCATTTTTAAGTGAACTGTTCCTTTTGTTGGATTGGGATAACACACAATTTTTTCTCCGGCTATCTGTTGCGCTATTCCGGTTTGTTCCACCTGCATGGCATATTCCAAAACAGGCCACTTTGTGGCATCCGGATTTTCACGTGAACCGAAAGTCATGTAATCGGGCGTTCCCTGAGTACTTGTTCGAATCTTGAAAGAGATTTTTGTTTTCCCTTGTGCCAAAGCTTCTTTTACGTAATCGGTGACATTAGCTGTAGTTCCTGTATTTGTGTTCCAAATATGTATTCCGATATAAGAAGAAACAGGCATATTGGCCTTCACAACCGACGTTTCCGACCAACTGTTGTCATCAACAACATCGATAGCATAAACATTTGTTTGCGGATCGGTTATATCACGCGTCCCTGTAATCTTGAATCCGGCATAAGCGAATCCGGCAGGTAGCGTTGTCAAATCGAAACGAACGATGGATTGACGGTAAGGATCAGCTTCTTTTACTGCTAAATTTTCTGCTATTCCCTCGTTGGCTGTGTTTTTGTAGTTTGCATCGGCTTCAGCAAAGATAGTTCCTATTTCACCAATGGGATGTGGATTTGTAGAACCATGATCAAAATAGTCCACCAAATTGTAAATACGGTCATTTAGCGTTTTCGCTTCGTTCATCATATCGGTGTAATAATCGTAATCGTTGTCAACCAATCCTTTGTTTGAATCTACGTTTGATGGATCGGAATCTCCCGGATCATCAGGGTCATTATCCATATATTTAAAATGATGCCAGCCTACGCAGTTTTTGGCTTCGAGCATTCCTAAACAAAATGTTTGATAAAAATATCCACGCTCTTTTTGAGTATAAACAATATAGCCCACACCGCTGGTGTTTCCAAATTTGTTTCCTTGTAGATCGAAAACATCTTCACCTTTTGCATAAAATTCTGTTACAAGAAATGGATGATCTCCACGAGTAGCCCAGAAAGCCGCTTTTTCTTTACTCGTATACCACACATTGTAGGTGTTGAATGTTATTATATCAACATTATCTCCAGCAGCCTTTACAATTCCTTCACTGTCAAGAGATGGGATATGCAGACGAGAACCTATATACATGTGATTTGGTGCGTACTTTTTTATCGCTTCGCGTACGCACGAATAATATCTGGCAGCCAACACGTAAAACCAGTCTTCTTTTAATTGACTCAGCGTAGTAGTTGCTCCTGAAGTTGTTTTTCCTGCAATTACGTCTGATACGGTGAAACCTTTGCTTTCAACATAATTTTTTGCCGCAATATAGCCCGGATAAGTTTGATCGGATACACCTAAGTATTTGGTGAGTGTATGATCGGTAAATGGCAATTCGTTATCAGAGAAAAAACCTAAAACATCCGGATCGTTTTCATAAGGTCGGCAGTTGGTTTTTGCAAAATGATCGCAAAAAGCAGGAAATTCAGGATCGAAAAAGTGTAATGAGATTCCCGAAACATTAGAATAACTGGCATTTCCATAGCCATAACGTTCGTAGTTGGTATCGCGACGACGTGATGAATAAGTTGTAGCAAAGTTGAATATCGGAGTGTAGGACATTGGATTCGTTTCTTTGTCCACGTTAATGTTCGACTGATCTGTCCATGCCGTAGCAGCGTAGAATCCGTAATGTTTCAAACTATCTTTAGTCGCGCGCATCCATTCAGTTCCGCTGTTGTTGTATTTTTCAGCCAAAGCTGCTCTGTTGCGGTTCGAACTGTTTTTGTTTACAGCGCAAACGCCTACATTTATTTGAAGATAGCCTTCCGGATCGACAACCCACCAGCGTCCGTCAATCTTCTCGGTGTGGAAAAAGCCGGTAGCATTCACTCTACGATCGGTACGTGAGCCGTAAACATTTTTTTCGATGATTGTTTCGTTCATATCAAAACCCGGAAGCTGGCACACAACGCGCGATGGCATTGGAGTCCAATCCCGCGGCTCGCGATTATAGCGTTTGGCTAGAACTGAGAACCCCGGTTCATTGCAATCGGGAACCGGAACCACATGCTGCGCCATTAATATTGGTGATAGCAAAAATACGAGTAATGTAAATATTATATGTTTCATATTAAAAGAATGTGCAGATATGACAATATCT
>JBBIID010000157.1:0-7191 GCA_037446675.1 Paludibacter sp. | reverse complement strand
TACTGGAATAAGGAATCGAAATAATAAGAAGCAGCATAAACGAATAAAAAAACAGGTTGAAATTTTTTCAACCTGTTTTTGTGTTTAGTGATTGTGACTTATTTCTGAACCACCAGATATTTTGATACGCTCCAGAATTTTGAAGGATTATCAATACGAATGGTGATTTTATTGTCGCTACCTTTTACCAAAGCGTAACTATCCTGCGGATGTGTTGACAAAATCTTTATGCTTTTGCTTTCTGTCGGTATCGAAGGTAGGCTTCTCAAGTCTGTTTGAGTAAATACGCTTTTGTCGAAGTCGGCAGCCAATACTTTTTTGCTTTGGAAAAGCCCCGTGTTGGTCAATATACTTGCTTTTTTCAGCTCGCTCGAAGTGGCAATGCAATACCAAACGGTGTTCAAATCCGAATCCTGTCCTTTGATGGTTGATTTTTGTTGTTCCATTACACTTTGCTGTTCTGCAATATTTTTACTTTGCATATCTACGGTGTTGGTCAGTTCGGTTATTTTAATGTTTTTCTGTTCCAATTCGGCTTGCAACGACTGTAGTTGAACTGTTTTTTCGTCCAGCTCGCTTTGCAGGCGTTTAATGGTTTCGGATAGCTTGCTGTTGGTTCTTCCGGTTTTTGCTTCCAGCTTTTTTAACTCGTCTATTTTAGCCTTGTTTTGCTCCATGTTTTCCTTTATTGCCTGCATTTGAGCTGCAATAAGTTCACGTTTGCTGGCCGTTTTACCTTCCACGCCTTTCATATTAACCTGAATTTCTTTCGCATTCTCATTTATTTCAGAAAATCCAACTTCAATGTCATTCAGAATAACTAATGTTTGGTTATAATTGGAATCAAGCATTTGCTTTTCCATGGCCAAAGAATCCCGTTGAGCAACAAGAGTCTTATATTTTTCGGAGTTCTCAACGCATGATACTGATATAAGAGTAATCGCTGCAATAAATGCATAAAATAATTTTCTTGTTTTCATTTTGTTCTAAATTAATGGTGAATAATTGTACCATAATGATTTAACCAAGAAATAACACTTTTATTGTTATTATTGTTTGTAACTATGGTCGGATTTTTAAGTGATAATATGTGTTTGATTAGGAAATTATAATTTGTAAATAGCTTAATTACAGTTGAATGAAAATTCAGAATGTTTATTATTATCCATTGACTGGAATGAACAATATTTGTTTTATTTCACAGACATCTACATAAAACAACAATCGCTTTTTGCTCTCACAGCACTGATTGTATCGTGTCGTACGTCTTTTGAATTAAATCATTCGTCTGATCTGGGAGATAAGGTTTCACGTCTATCGGCTGGTGAATGATCACATTTATCATCCCCGGATTTACATTCAATGAGTTTCTTCGTAATCTCTCGAAGCTTCCTCGAATAGTTACGGGCACAATGGGCAAACTCAAATCGGTAGCAATACGAAAAGCCCCGCGTTTGAACGTTCCCATCTTTCCGGTTCTGGTTCTGGTTCCTTCGGGAAAAATAACAACGGATACGCCGTTCTTAAGCTGCGATTCGGCTTTCTCAAGGCTGTGCTTTGCCGATATAGGGTTGGTGCGGTCGATAAAAATGTGTCCGGCAGCTTCGCAGGCCTTTCCTACCAGCGGAATTTTTCGAAGCTCAGCTTTCATAATCCATTTGAAAATGGATGGAAGCCAACCGTAAATCACAAAAATATCGAAAACGCTCTGATGGTTGCAGGTGAGAACATACGATTGAGTTGAGTCTAGATTTTCCAATCCGCTCATTTTTACTCGGATAAAAAGCAATCGACAAAACGCTTTACCCCACCAGCGCGCCGGATAATACGAGAATTGATTGTTTGGGAAAAGCGGAGATAAGATTGTGGTTGATATGGCGGTGAGAATGGTGAGGACGATGAGAATTGGGCACGCAATCAACCATTGATAAACCACAAAAAAGATATTCTTTTGAGATTTCATAACTTCGCGATATTTTTCGAACCAGAATCTGGTAATTAGGGAATGTGAAAGTACAAAGATAAAAATTTTATAAAAAATATTTTAGGAAATCGAATAAATTGTTGTGATTTAATTTCTCCTAAAATGTTTTACGAACTTTAGTATTCCGGTCCGTGGATGGGTTTTATCCTGAATTTAAATTTCCCGAGCTGACTGATAAATAGCCCTAAAACAACGATACCTATGCCGCCCCATTTAAGTAAAGTTACTTTTTCGCCCATGAATAACCATGCAAACAAAGCCGTGAAAACAGGGATAAGGTTTACAAAAACATTGGTTTTCGAAACTCCAATTTTGCGCACAACATCGGCAAACAACACAAAAGCAATGACAGATGCAAAAACCGAAAGCATAATAAGGGCTCCTAAAGCTTGCTGGGTAATATGAATGGATTGAATGGTAGAAAAGTCGGTGATAAAAAAGGTGGGAATAAAGAATCCCAACCCAATGGCACTTTGATATAAAATGACGTTAAACGTTGAGTAATAAGTAGAAATTTTTCGCAGAGTGGTTGTGTAGCATATTGCCGAAAGAACGGCGAGAAAGAGTAATGCTACCCCTACAGGATTTGCAGTGAATCCACCAGCAGGTTCGTAAATAACAAAGAAAACTCCGGTTAATGAAACCACGATTCCTGCGATATTTGTCCAGCCAATCTTCTCTTTCAGCAACAAATAAGCCAATACGGGCGCAAAAAGCGGGATGGTGGAAACGATTACCGAAGCTAATGTCGATTCCACCATTGTTAATCCGTATGTTTCGCCAATATAGTACATAAATGGCTCGAAAAAAGCCAGTAGCACAAACCATTTGATATCTTCTTTCCGCAATCGTTGGAACTTTCCTGTAAATTTAGATATTCCGTAAAGCAATACAGTTGCAATGAACAAGCGCAATGCGATTAATGTAACAGGTTGAAACGACGTTATGGCCACACGCGTCCATATAAACGAAACCGACCAAAAAATCATGGCCAGCACTATCGCTCCGTAAAGTTTAATTTGATAGTACAAAGTGGGTTGATTACTTGATGTGTTAATGTGTTGATTTGTTGATGTGCTGATTAATTAGCTCGAAACTTTATAAACTTTTAAACTTTACGAACTCCTAAACTAACTCGGCTATATCGGAATTGATTTTATTCCAGACTTTGTCGGTCATTTTTGCGCCAATTACTTCTACTACGTTTCCTGACACCAATGATCCAATTTTCCCACAAGTTTCCAACGAATAATTTTGGGCAAATCCAAATAAAAACCCGGAGGCATACAAGTCTCCGGCTCCGGTTGTATCTATACAGTTGGCAATAACGGGGTGTACTTTTACTTTTTCACTTCCTGATTTTATAAGTGAACCCTCTTTTCCTACCTTCACAATAGCAATCTCGCACATGTCAGCAATCATTTCCAATGCTTCTTCCGGCTCTTTGCCTGTGAACGAACGGGCTTCTTCTTCGTTTGCAAAAACGATATCCACATATTCTTTTACCATTTCGTGCAGAAAGTTAAGATTTGCTTCTACCACATTATAGCTCGCTAAGTCTACAGATACTTTCAGACCATTTTCTTTTGCCATTTTAACTGCGGTTCGAATGAGGTCGTGGTTTTGCACTAAATAACCCTCTATGTGGAAAATATCGTATCCTTTGAATAAATCGTGAGTGAGATCGGAAGCTTCAAGTTCGCAAGCAGCACCAAGGAAAGTACATAATGTTCGTTCACTGTCGGGCGAGACAAGCACCGTGCAACGTCCCGATGGAGTTTCGCTTTCCAACAAATGAGGCTTTACACCATTGCTTACAGAATCGTTTGCAAAGAAAGTTCCTACATCGTCTTTCCCTACTTTTCCAAAAAATCCTGCGTTCAATCCTAATCGAGTAATACCGTTTATCGTGTTCGAAGCTGAGCCTCCTGTTGCCATTTTTGCTGAAAATTTGCTTACTGCTGTGTTAATTTCTTCCGATCTTTTCACATCAATCAGTTGCATTCCGCCTTTTAGCAAATTTAATGAAATTAAAATATTATCGTTGTCGATTTGCAATAAGATGTCTGTCAGGGCATTACCCATTCCGAGGATTTTCTTCATAAATTTAATCTTGTATTTTTGTGCAAAGATATTGCATATTTCAGGAAAAGCCATTACTTTTGCACCGCATTTGTAAAAAATGTGGTTAAATTCTTCCTTAGCTCAGTCGGTTAGAGCATCTGACTGTTAATCAGAGGGTCCTTGGTTCAAGTCCAAGAGGGAGAGCAAAATGTTCACAAAAGAGTGACATTATTTTTTTTTAGACCGATTTTGGAAATGCTATTGCAGGAGTAAAGGATTTATATTACTTTTGTATCTCATTTCTGAAAAACAAATTCTTCCTTAGCTCAGTCGGTTAGAGCATCTGACTGTTAATCAGAGGGTCCTTGGTTCAAGTCCAAGAGGGAGAGCAAAAAAGTCGTTGTTAATCAACGGCTTTTTTTGTATATTTGCCTCCGAACATTAACTTTAAATTTTTATTTTATGAAAACATTACTGAATGCTGTCGTTTTATCGACATTGTTTTTGTTTGCAGTAAGCTGCAATGATCAGAGTCAGCTTCCCGAAAATCTTGTAAAAACTGTTACACAAGGGAAAATGCTATTGTCAGTCGACAATGGAGAACAGCAAACGCTTAACTGCACGTTTACCAGGGAAGCTCCCGAAGAAGCAGGAGAGTGGGAGGGAAAAATAATTATAAACGGGTTAAAACCCGCTACGGCAACCGATACCGAAGTGACTATGAACTTCTTTTATGGTGAGTATGGCAATACGGTTGCTTTAACCACAAAAACTTACACAACATCTGATTCTGAGCGATTGTTGATTCTGGCTTCAACCTATGGAGGAACTTCAGATGCAGAAATCGTATCGTTGACAATAACAGAAATAACAAGCACTGCAATAAAAGGCTACTTTAGTGGAGAGCTTTTAATACGAACAGGAAAATTGCCTGTAGAAGGAGCTTTTTGGGCGACTAGGGCTTATTAAGTGTATGTTGTTGAACATTGGCTTATCTCTATTCAATAAGTTCTAGCATGGTGAAATAAATGCACTGAGCTATTTCAAATCAATAAAGTTTAAATAAGAAGAAACGCTTTTAAGTATTCTGCGAATGTTCTTTTAAGGAAGTCGCTTATAAAACTCCACCATATTAATATGGTGGAGTTAATAAACATTTCTGTAAATGGCTTATTTGTATTTGTTAATTACATGCTATCTTTTGAATCAACAGGTTTATATGGTCCTTCCTTGATTTCATAAATAACGGTGCCCGTTTCTAAAACTTCTATAGTGTGCCACTGTCCGGCTGGAATGTTTACTCCATAGTTGCCTGTTTCTTTGTTCAATAGCAATGTTTCTGTTATGTTTTTTTGATCATTATAAAAATATACTTTCAAACTCCCTTTTAATAAAATATAGGTTTCGGAAGTATTTCTGTGTCTGTGGATAGGAACAATTGTTCCAGGCTCTAAAGCATTTAATAATTGTTGGACATTGTCTGTCAGATTTTTGTGAATATTGAAATTCATACGAAGTCTGACATTTTTTTTGCCTGTTCAATAATATTTTCAAGTAATTGTTGATTGATAATTTTCATTCGATTTTAGCTCTCAAACTATTTATAAAGGTTTATTTTGCGTGTAAATGATAATGTTTTATTTTTAGGAAAATGTAAACAACAGATAATAATAATATCGAAAAAATGAAATATAGTATCTTATGATTGCTTAAAATATAACCAAATACAATAATGCTTTGTATTAGCATATAAATCGACGATACTAATGTGTGTGGCATTTTTAGTTCATTAGCCATTAGTTGAAACACATGTTTTCTGTGTGGTTCAAAGATATTTTCCTTTAATATTAATCTGTGAATTATAGTCAAAACTGTATCAACACCGTACAATGCTAATATTATGATGTAAGTGAAGTCTCCTGTTTTAATAATTAATAAACCTAGTAAAAATACAAGAATAAAAGCAATAGAGATAGCACCTACATCTCCGGCAAAACATTTGGCTTTTTTTCTGAAATTGAAGAAGTTGAAAACCAATAAGCTTATTATTAGTATGTAAATAAGTTGATTGTCGATGAAGGAATGCTGAAAATTATTGATATACCATAGCGAGAAAAGAGCTACAATACTATAACCTCCTGTAATTCCGTTTATTCCATCCATAAAGTTATAAGCATTCAGAATTCCAGTGCAAAGAATGAGTGAAATTACAACAAAATACCATGGAAAAGAAAATAAATCCCATTGGTAAAACATTAAGAGCATGGATAAAAAGTGAACAGATAACCGCAGTTTAGAGGAACGTGGTTTTATATCATCTGCAAAACTTATGGCAGCTATCAAAGATAGTCCGATGAAGAACCATAGATATTGAAAATTTGACAGTATAAAAAACAATAAAACTGCGATGTAGAAGATAATTCCACCTCCACGAAGAGTTATTTTACTATGCGAACTTCGTTCGTTCGGTTTGTCGATGATATTAAACTTATCGGCCAGTTTGAAATAAAATAGTTGTGCGAGAAATAAAATGATTGCTATTAAGCTATATTTTATGTAGATATTTTCCATTCTTATTTATTGATCTGCTTTATAAATTCAAAGGCAAAATTAATAGACATGTAACTCCTAACTTTTTACTTGTAACTATTTATTTACTTTTGAAACTTTTAACGGTGGCTTCAAAACCTTCTCTTGCTGATACCGGGAATTTTTTTATTCCAAGTGCCTTTTTGATTTTTGCATTAGAAACTATATAATTTTCTGTAAGTTTCTGCAATCTTTCTTTATTTAAAGGAAGATGAATAACTGATCCTATATTGGCGATGCCTTTTATTATAAATGGAGACCAATTCCAGATTCTTGCTTTTTTATTGGATACTTTTGCAATCAGTCGGATTAATTCATTTGTCGACAAAACTTCATCATCTGATATATTATAAATTCTTGACTCAACGTTTTTTTCCAATAGTTGTTTGATCACAAAAGACAAATTGTCAATGGAGGTAAAAGATCGTTTGTTTTCAAAAGCCCCTAACGGATACGGAATTCCTTTTTTTACTACGTTATACAGCAAATTCAGGTTTCCTTTATTTCCCGGACCATGAATCATACAAGGCCTCAAAATATATGTTTTCTTCTCG
>JBBIID010000156.1:5785-7226 GCA_037446675.1 Paludibacter sp. | reverse complement strand
ATACCTCCAACGCTCTTGTTAACGATTTTCCCGGAAGAATATTCAAAATCGTAAAAACATGGGAAAATCAAAAAGAAGAGGCAAAGAAAATATCACAAGCAAATATCAGTACTAGAAACTATCCGCTCAAAGCCGAAGAATTAGGTAAAAAGTTAAAAGTAAAACCAGGAGGAAATGTATATTTATTTGCATGCACCATTCATAACGAGAAAAAAATAATTCTTGAATGCGAAAAGGTTTTAGCTGAACAAAATCATAAATAATTATACATTTTAGAAATGCAATTTCTATAAATAAACTGATTTTAGTACCTTTGTGCGCAATAAAAGGATGATGGGAAGAATTCTTGCAATAGATTATGGTCGTAAACGCGTTGGACTTGCAGTAACCGATCCGCTTAAAATTTCAGCAAACGGATTGGATACAGTACAGTCGCATGAGGTGCTTAGCTATTTGGAAAAATACATTTCGGTCGAAGTGGTTGAAACGTTCGTTATCGGATTGCCAAAGCAAATGAATGGACAGGATTCAGAATCAATGCAATACATAAAACCTTTTGCAACGGCTTTGCAAAGAAAATTTCCTGATATACCGGTAGTATATGTCGACGAAAGATTTACTTCAGTACTTGCCCATAAAGCTATGCTCGAAGGCGGTTTGAAAAAGAAAGATAGACAGAATAAAGAGCTTGTAGATAAGATTTCTGCAACAATTATTCTTCAATCGTACTTGGAATCGAACATAGGTTGAACATTTTGTTTTTATCAAACGTTTGTTTGTGACAATAATTGGCAATCATCTCACGTTTACTATATAAACCTACGGTAATCAGACCATTATTTGTTTGTTTTAATTTGTTAGATAATTTTTATTTATGATTTTACCAATATATACATACGGAAACGTCGTTTTACGTAAACAAGCTGAACCAATTACAGCTGACTATCCTGCAATCGGAACATTGATAGACAATATGTTCGAAACAATGTATCATGCCGAAGGAGTTGGACTGGCAGCGCCTCAGATTGGATTAGCTATTCGATTGTTAGTTATTGATTTAGCTCCATTCAAAGATGATGATCCGGAATTGGGTTCTTTCAAGACTGTAATGATAAATCCAACCATTATAGAGAGAAGTCAGGAAGAAATTGCCGGAGAAGAAGGCTGTTTGAGTATTCCGGGAATTCACGAGACAGTAATGAGAGCCGAGAAGATTAAAATCAAATATCTTGATTCTAATTTTGAAGAACATGTGGAAGAGTTTTCAGATTACAAGGCTCGTGTAATTCAACACGAATATGATCATTTGGAAGGACATCTTTTTACGGACAAAGTAACACCTATACGCCGGCAACTTTTAAAATCAAAATTGACTAATATTGTAAAAGGAAAAGCAAGTTGTAGCTACAAAATTAAAACGGCATAAAAACAAGTATTAGAA
>JBBIID010000156.1:0-5718 GCA_037446675.1 Paludibacter sp. | reverse complement strand
ATTTCAGTCCGAATTAGTTATTTCTTATCATTTTTTACATGGCTATGTTTTATTCCGTAGGTAAAATATATAACAAAACCAATCAACATCCAAGCTGCCAATCTAATCCAGGTATCGAGAGGTAGCGAAGCCATTTGAATAAAGCATACCAAAGCTCCTAAAATAGGAATTAAAGGCACCCATGGAGTTTTAAACGGACGAGGAATGTCCGGTTTTGTTTTGCGTAACACAATAATACTGATACAAACAATAGCAAAAGCCAACAAAGTGCCAATAGAAACTAATTCACCTAAAATGCTTATTGGCAGAGTTCCTGCAATAATCATTGCAACGAAACAAGTCATAATCGTACTAACATAGGGCGTTTTGAATTTTGGATGCACTTTTGAAAAAATAGGTGGCAACAATCCATCTTTCGACATGGAAAAGAAAATTCGTGGCTGACCCATGAGCATCACAAGTATTACTGAACTCAGACCAGCAATTGCAGCCAGTTTTATAATTGGTCGCAACCAAAACATCGATTGTCCCATAGCGTTTACCCCTACCGCAATTGGATCGGCCACATTAAGTGCTGTGTAACTTACGATGCCTGTTAAAACAATTGCAACCAGAATGTATAAAACAGTAGAAATTCCGAGTGATCCCATAATTCCAACTGGCATATCACGTTGAGGATTTTTGGTTTCCTGCGCAGCTGTAGAAACGGCATCGAAACCAATATATGCAAAGAAAATAACGCCTGCACCACGCAAAATTCCGCTCCAACCAAAATGCCCTGGCACTCCGGTATTTTTTGGAATGAACGGTGTCCAATTGGCATATTTCACAAAAAAGAAACCTATAGCAATGAATAATATAATGACGCTTAGCTTTGCAATAACCATCAAATTATTAAAATTAGCTGATTCTTTAATGCCAACTATCAACAAAATGGCTATTACTGCAATAATAAGCATTGCCGGTATGTTTATAAAAGCTGTTACATGTTCCAATCCGGCAATATTTATTCCTTTTGTGAGTAAGCTTTGAGCCAACTGAGCGGTTTCAGGTTTCCATCCCATTTCAGGGACGTTTACTAATACTGTCCCTGTTGCAGCCGACAATTGTGGTGGAATAACGATATTAAAATCCTGTAAAAAACTCACTACATACCCCGACCAGCCTACAGCAACCGTTGAAGCTGCAAAAAGATATTCCAATATCAAATCCCAACCGATTATCCACGCCAAAAACTCTCCTAAGGTAGCATAAGAATAAGTGTAGGCACTTCCTGAAATAGGAATCATTGCAGAAAATTCTGCATAACACAAACCGGCAAATGCACACGCTAATCCGGAAATAATAAACGATATAACAATTCCAGGGCCGGCATATTGTGCAGCCGCTTGTCCCGTCAGAACGAATATCCCCGCTCCAATTACTGCTCCTACTCCAAGAAAAGTGAGATTCCATGCTCCCAAGTGTCTTTTTAAACCATGATCATCACTTTTTGCTTCCTCAAATAATTTTGTAAGTGATTTTCTTCTGAACAAATCTTTTACCATGAATAATATGATATTTAATCTGATTAATACAATAACTTCCTTTTTGCTTAATAATTAAAATAAAATCAGTACAAAAATAGCATTTTCATAGCACTTTCTGAAACAAAATGGAATAATAATAAAGAAACTGATTTCTATTCAGTTATTATTAACGAAAAAGGGCCTTGAAAATTTAAGACCCCAAAACGAAAAAATGAAAAAGTATATTGAGATTAATTTTGTTGAATGTAACCTAACACTTGCCCTTTGTAGACCATCTCTCCCTGTTTCTTTTCAACACCAACAATTCTACCATTACAAAAACTGCCAATACTTTCAATACCATACTTGGTTTCAATTGCACATAGTGTTTCCGATTGTTTAACTTCCTTACCATGAACAGGTTCCTGCGAATGATCGACAAAATCGAGTTCCCACAAAACACGACCGGAGAAAGAAGAAACTATAGGCTCTGCATTCGGATATTTTAAAGCTCTGATGTCCGGAATTTCGATGTGATTTGTTTTCAGTTTTTCGCAAATTGCCGTATGTAGTTCCACTTCGAAACGTCTTTTTGCTTCTCCCGATTTATATTCGCGGTATTGTTTTTCGTGCATTGCAAATTCAAAGAGTTCCTCATCATCACGACCTCTGTCCCACCCTTTTTCTTTCATCTCTTCAATAAAACGAGGAAGTTCGTTCGGATAATTATCCTGAGGATAACCTTCGAAAAATTCATATTTATTTTTTTCGGCCAACGCTATAATTTCCGGATCGAGTTTTCCCGGCAATTTTCCGGCTTTTCCTAAAATCATATCCCAACTGTTTTTATCAATCATACTCCAGCGCGGTTGACCTTTAAGCATGAACATAACGTTCATAAGCGCAATATTCTTGATATACTGGCTGAAAGGCGTTACCAAAGGTGGATTTCCGAGCTGTGGCCATATATATTTTACTTCTTCGAACAGTTTTACCAACAATTCATCAGTACTGAGTTCTGCTTTTCCATTTTCTTTTAAGGATGAATTTATCGCTGAATGCACTCCTTTTAAATCGGCCATTAACGACCCCATCATTCCTCCCGGTAATCCACAACCTACTAATAATGAAGTCATAAATTTATTTCTTTCATCGATGAAATAACCCAGAAAATCATCGATAAAACTTTGAGTCAATCGACGAGCTTCCATGTAAGCATTCATATTGATTTCAGGAACTTTAAATCCTGCATCTTTCAGCATTGCTTGTACTGTGATTACATCTGGATGAACCATACCCCAAGATAGAGGTTCCATTGCCACATCCAAATAATCGACACCGGCTTTTGCAACTTCGAGCATTGATGCAACCGAAAAACCTGGGCCTGAATGCCCATGATATTGTACAATAATATCAGGATGAGCCGTTTTAATTGCTTTTACAATTTTTCCAAGCATTTCGGGACGGCCAATACCAGCCATGTCTTTTAAACAAATTTCATCAGCTCCATTTGCGATAAGCTCTTCTGCCATGTTAATATAATATTCGGCAGTATGTATCTCCGAATAGGTAATACACATAGTTGCCT
This sequence comes from Paludibacter sp., assembly GCA_037446675.1. Classification (GTDB taxonomy): domain Bacteria; phylum Bacteroidota; class Bacteroidia; order Bacteroidales; family Paludibacteraceae; genus Paludibacter. The sequence continues at coordinate 2,622 of JBBIID010000156.1, read as the reverse complement.
GAGCAATCATTCCGGCAGCTTTTGCCCAATGAATAGATGGAATTATATTCCTCACATCATTTAGTCCGCAAAAAATGCGCGTAATGTCCACACCTTGCGCCTTTTTTACTTTGTACATCAACTCGCGCACATCGGCCGGAACAGGATTCATGCGCAATCCGTTCAATCCTCTATCGAGCATATGAGTTTGAATACCTGCTTCGTTAAACGGTTTTGTAAAAGTACGAACAGCATCATTTGGATTTTCGCCATACAACAAATTCACTTGTTCCGATGCTCCACCATTCGTTTCCACTCGTGCAAAGCATCCCATATCAATAATCACCGGCGCAATTTTTGCTAGCTGATCCTTACGAGGAACATATTTACCTGACGACTGCCACATATCACGGTAAACTAAGCTAAATTTAATCTCTTTCATTTCGAATATTTAATTAGTTCTATTCTTTCTTATTTCTACAAAATTTCAACAACAAATCGTTTTTATATGCTTGAATTACAGACAGATAAATTAGAGAAATTTTTCTTTAATTCATAATGCAAATATCTGATAAATATTTGGAACAACAAACTAATTAGAGAAATATTTCTTTAATAAATTTGCATTTTTATAGAAATCTGAAATCTAAATGAAAGAGAATTGAAGCTAAAAAAGACAGAATGAAATTTAAAAGAGGGAAATGAAAAAACTTTTAATTAAATGACCTTTTTTTTCGAATAAAAAAAAGTTTTGCATATATTTTTCTAGCATTATTAAGCTGCACGTTATCAATTGTTTTGTGCAAAGAATTAGTAAGAAAAGCTAAAAATTCCAGCTCATAATCTTCACTCCGTTTTTTTGAAGAATGGAAAAAGGAATACTTATTCCAATTGTCTCCCATTTCGTGCCATCAGGTAGGAAATTATGAGCCTGAATTAAATTAATTTTTACAAGTTCGCCTTTGATTTTGATATATTTGGAGGTAATTGTTTGATGGGACTCAAATAACTCGGAATACCATGTATGAGGAATAGAAGGAAAAAGAACATTCAAGCAAAATGAGGCAAGGCTTTTATGCGTAATCCAATATACCGAGGAAGGTGTAAAATAAAGAACAGCATTTGGAGAACCTGTTTCCAACCAACCTGGCGTAGATGGATACTTACTAAAGACTTCCACGTACAAGTCTCCGTAATCTTTATCACGAAACTTTTCGGATATTTTGTAAGTCAGCCCACTACTCAACGTGATCATAACATCAACATCCTGACGCTGCATTTCCATGTCGGCAATCGAATCGGTATTAAACCGCCTGATTTCCGTAGCAAATAATTCCGTACGGTAAAAAGTATCTGCTTTTTCCGCCTGGTCTCGTTCGTGTTGCTGACTTAGGTCAAAGTTATGAATCATATACTTATTCCAATTTCATTTCGCTACTAAAACTTATAGGTTAGATTTATAAACAATAAAAGTCAGAAAGTTTTTACGCTGTCTTCGAGTGCTAAAAATACAAATTTTATTTTAACAAACAATGCAGATAAATTAGACCTCCATTTTCATTGTTTCATCTTCAAGCAATTTTCAGAATACTTTTTTACTTTAGAACCTGACTGGAAAAATTATATTTCCTATTTCAAAACTAAGCTGTAAAAAGATAATTTCCCATCAAACGCATGAACCATGCATCTGATGGGAAATTAACACAAACCTTTATTCTAATAAAAAATTTGGTATTATTCAAAAATTAATCGTTTAATAACTTCATTTTTACTTGCAGAAATTTTCAACAGATAAACCCCTGTAAATCCTTCATTACTCATGACGAATTGATTATCACCTTTTTTTAATGACCAATTAAACGATTTACAAATTTTACCCGTTATATCTAAAATTGAAACTATTACATTATCAGCGCTTTCCGAGTAAATTCCCAATGTTGCAGATGATTTAATTGGATTTGGGTAAATAGTCAAATATAAAGAATTAGCACTTGGACTATTCTTAATTTCAGTAATTATACCTTGAATAATAGTTTGAGTATCCTCGTTAACAGTGAAATCAGCATTAGAAATTGTTCCTCCTGTTGGCAAATTAGTTGTAAATAATGTTTGAACGGTGAATCCGGTTCGTTCAACTCCCACGCTATAGGTGCCAGCTGGAAGATTCGTAAAACTGTAATTTCCATTTATATCAGGGTAAGTCGTTGAAATCAAATTTCCATTTTCATCGTAAAGCAGAATGATTAAATCACTTTTAGTATCTGCTGCCATTTCGCTCTTAACTCTAAATGAGCTAACTCTTGTTGGCGTGTTTATCTGGACTTTTCCAGAAATTATTCCAACACCATTAAATTCAAATTCGGATGGTTTGTTGGCAAGTGAGAAAAATATCATTGTGTCTGATTCGCATCTTAATTGAAACGGTTTAACTGTTGACCATGTAGTCTTACCATCATGATAAGTATCGAGAAATGGGTTTTCGCCTGCAAAGGTCCAATCTACAAAATGTGCTTTAAACAAATACTCACCTTTAGGTAATGAATCAAATTGGACAAACTGAGGCATACTTTCAGTTCGATAAAGCTTGAATACATTTAGTTGATCTGCATTTTCTTTCAAATAAAGTTCGCCTTGTACATCGTT
>JBBIID010000155.1:0-7273 GCA_037446675.1 Paludibacter sp. | reverse complement strand
CGGAAGCTTAAGTACCTTAGCTAGACTATCAGAAATTATTGTAATCCGTTTAAAAAAAAGACTCGTAAACCAAACTGTAAAGTTATACTTCGAAAATTTCTTTTTCAACAACCAGACATCACCGGTTCTCACATCAAAAATTGTTTTTCTGAAAAGGTTACACAACCGTATCAATAAAGTTCCCTGACAGCTGACCAAAAACAAAATATCAAAATTTTCCTGTCTGATGAGTCTGTTTATATAAAGGATATAATTCCAATATCTCAGTGCCCTGTTCTTATGTACCGGAATATAATGAACCGTTACATCTTCAAGATTTCTTCTTGTTTGGTTTCCATCGAAACCAACATAATGCACATCATATTTAGCCTTATCCAAATACTTACAGTACATATAAGTATCTGTATGATAGCCAAATTGGGAAGTGATACTAAATAATATTTTTTTCTTCATCTTTAAGTTGTCTGGGTTATCTTTCTTCTCTGCTGCTTCTTTTGCCACTCATTATAATTAGCATAAAATATAAAATAACATACAAGAAACATACATAGAGGTGTTCGGAACAGAGTTCCTGAATAATAAAAATACTCCCAAGCTATTATTAATGACAAAACCAGTTTGACTCTACCATTTTTTATCGTTCGAAGCATAGAGTACAATAGCATTATTGTTGTAAAGAGTCCTAAGTATCCAGCCGTAACGTAGCTTTTATAGGCTCCTGTAGCAGCTCCTTTGTAATTAAGACCATAACCAAGCGTTGCAAACTCATCGTAGTCGGTTGTAAACATACCTGTTAAACCAGTACCGGTCATATCTCTTTCTGTAAATGTATCAAATTCCAACAGTTTTTTAAATAAATAACTGGTAGCCCCTCCTCTCCCCTGAGCTGTAAATTTATCCGCCTGCTGTTCTTCTCCAAATTGATAAGTATCTGCTGTATCGAAAATATAATTAACATCAAAACTTCCCCAAACTTTATGCTCAGGATTTAAAGATGGAGACAATCTTGTTCCGAAATAAAAAACCAAAGGTACAAAGGCCAAAGCCGTCCATAATTTACCATTCATTTTAAATCGGGGAATATAAATTAAATATCCACCCACCACTAAAGGAAATATAAACCAAATTGCTCTCTTTCCTGTGATAAAACCAACGAATAATAACCCTATTGCAAATAACCAATCGTTTCTTTTTAGTTTACCATCGTTTTTGTACCAAAGTAAGATAAAACCTAAAATAGGCAATATTGTTCCTAATGCTCCTCCAACAAAGGACATTGTACCAACAAGCCATTCCCCTGTTTTACCTCCAAAAACGATAAACTTGACAACTCCCATTAAAATCTGAACCAGAAATAATTGGTAAAGAAGATTATTCAAATACGTGAAATCACCATTTAATTTAATGATTTCTCTTTTTATCATAAACCAACTTAAATAAACAACAAGATATATTGAATATTGACTCAGGGTTATTAATATAGCATCTGCATTAAGTAAGGCTGTGAGTATAAAAACCATGCTATAAATCACAAAAAAAATTGTAAACACTTTATCACCCTTATTGAACCGAGAAAGCAAATTTTTATTTAACGCGTAATAAAGTGATAAAACTAGTAAAACTATTCTATGATAGTTCCCGACCTTTAATACTATAAAAATTGATGGATAAAATAAAACGATAACGATAATATAAAATAACGATTTACTCTTATTTTTATACAGAAAATAAATAAGCGACAGTAGAACTATAGAAAAATAGATCAATAATTGAGAGAAAGAACCAAAAAACGCCGTTCGAAACATAAACTAACTATTAAATCTAATTGACTATCTTCCAAAAAATCTTCAAATGATGCATACAAAGGTTTATTATTTTTCACAAATTCAGAGTATGCATCTCCTAATTGAAATCGTATCGTCTTTAAATAAGCATCAGAAGTTTGAGTATCAGGAGTCCAGAACAATGGAAATTCTTCCCTGAAATCTTCCATTACAGGCTTTCGTCCATAATACTTTTGAATTTCTCGTGCATATGCTTTCGACTCTTCAATAGAGACTTTCTTGCGTTTTTGATAATATTCATCCAACGTACAAATCACTTTTGCAGGAACGCCAGCCGCAACACTATTTGCAGGAATATCTTTTACCACTAACGATCCAAATCCAATTATACAATTATCGCCAATAGTTACACCTTTTAAAATAGTACAATTTCGTCCAAAATAAATATTTGAGCCAATGGTAACTTTTGCTGTAGATGGTACAAAATCGTTATAAACCAGTCTAAAAACATATGATGGAAAATCATGTGTTAGAATGGATGTTCCTGAATTCAACCGCACATTATCACCAATTTCAACTAAGCAGGGGCGCGACAAATCAATACTAATAGTCTTTGGTTTTCCCCAATAAATGTTTTTCCCTATTCTGGCTCCTTTTTTTCTTAAATAAGCCTCAAAACGTTTGGGGGTTGTCAATGCATATTTATGTTGGATTTTATGCCAGATATTAATTATTTTTTTCATAATCAAGAAGATCAAATATGGTAGTATTAATAAATTTGTTCAAACTAAAATCCAACGATTTTTCAGCAGCAAGTTGTTGCATTTTAGCACATTGCAGACGATTATTATCCAATACTTTTATTGCACTTACAAATTCAGTTGTTTCATTTGCACAAAAGATTGTATTTTCGACCGTGCAGTAATCTCTAATTGAACCAACATCGGAAACCACCATTGCCAATCCGCAAGCAAGCGAAGTAGTGATTACGTTACTTCCAATCGTATCGTTCATAACACACAGCGAGACATCACAACGTTGCATTAACAATAACAATTCTGATTCAGGAATAAAACCATATAATGTTACATTTTTGCAATCGGAATAGAATTGTGTTAGATTCTGCATCCCCTGACAAATATTAAAATGCACATTCGGACAAGCCTTCACAATGCTATGCATTAAATCATTGTTTCGCATTTGATTACCAATACACAAAATCTGAAGTATATCACTCTCTACTTTTCTTTCTTTACTAAATGTGTAATAATCAGTGTCGACATAATGAAATGTATTTCTGACTCTTTCAGCTGGGAGCAGCGAATTAAAATATCTTTGAAGACTACTTCCGAAAACCAATACCTTATCCAATAGGTTCACTTTTTTTCTGATTGTATCATCAGTTTTAAAAATCTGTTTGAGTTGTCCTTCCGGCATATGCACTAACCCAAAGAATTTATTGCGAATGGATAATCCGCGCATAATTTTTGCTATATTCTGTTGATCTCCACCCACATTAGAGCCATATTCCATAAAAAAAACTTTATCATTTTTATCTAATCGCATTTTCAGGTACAGACTTATCAATACTGACCATATCGCTGCATAAAAACGATAAAATTTTCGTCCCCAGTACTTATGCCCCATAATACGATAGGGATGTTTTATCAAAACAAAATTATTTGGATGGTTTTGTTTTAATTGTTTTGCCAGATAGGCCATTCCGGCATGATTATTTGCCGTATTGAGCCACCTGTAGTATAATATATATATTTTACCCATTATTTAAATATTCTGTTTAAAACCCGAAGTAGCTTAGTGATTAAATCTAAACTGGTACGATACAACACTATTCTTTTCGAAAGATTTTCTGAAAGAGTAATTATCTTTCTGTACTTTCGAAAAATTTCATAATCGCGCAATACGGTGTTCGGTAAAAAAGAGTTCAAGACTAGTTTCCTTTCCTTGTCACGCAAAGAGATGTCGCTGTTACTTATTCCTGTTATATCATAAACTGTAATATCTATTTCTATTTTCTCTACTGAACAATTATTGATAACGATCGCTTTTATCCAAAATTCCCAATCAGAGACAATCTTCAGTTCTTCATTATAAAATCCGATTTCATCAAACAAACTTCTGCGTATAAAAGTACTTTGATGAGGAAGACTGGAACAATACAAATCAAAAAACGAAACAGAGTTTCCTGCTTTGACCCTTCCGTTACCTCTTAATTCATTTCCAATCACAACATCTGCAGACGGGTTATTCTCAAATACTTTTTCGAGGACATTTTCATCACATAAATAATCACCACTATTTAAGAAAAGACAATAGTCTCCTTTTGCAAGCCGAATACCCTTATTCATTGCGAAATAGATACCCTCATCTGGTTCACTTATCCAATTAAACCATTCTTTCTTCTCCCCTCGGGGGAGATTGAGAGGGGTCGCAAATTTAGATATTTTTTCCGTACTTCCATCAGTACTACCACCATCAACAACCAAATACTCAAAATCAGCAAAAGACTGAGAAAGTACACTTTGAATAGTCCTTTCCAATCCAGCAACATTATTATAATTAACAGTAATAACAGATAATTTCATATCAGCTTTTATTGCAGTGGCTCTCTGTTTACTTTTATTCCATCTCGTTTCACAATGTACGCTTCAGAACCCACAACAGTACAATTTGCAGGGACATTTTTTACGATCACAGCACCGGCACCAATCTTACTATTATCACCAATATTTATACCTCCTATTACTTTTGCTCCCGCGTTAATAGTCACATTGTTCCCAATTATTGGCGCATCCGTCAGAGTTGAAAAACCAATAGTTACTTGCTGATTGATCCAGCAATTCTCACCGATCGACTTGGCAGCAATAATGGTTGCAAAACCGTGTTGTATAAATAATCCACCACCTATTTGTGGAGTCATAAAATATAAAGAGTCTAATGGTTTATAAATACATCTATATACTTTTGAAATATTATTATCCATACGATAATAAAGTAAGTTTCTGAATGCATTACATCTATTCATTAACCAGGCAAAATTTTTCAAACTGTACTTTATCTCAATATGTGATTCATATAACCACTTTCCTACATCCATTAAAATCAATTTTGAATTGTCATTTTTTTTTGCGGCATTCCATAATGGATACAACACAATTGCAAAAAATAAATTTTTTAAACCTGTAAACATTAGTTCATTAAAATAAAGAAATCATTACTATAGAAATTATCTTACATATACATTTTAATAAAACTGTCAATATTAAAAAAATTTCTTTCCACGTTTTTTAATTTCTGTTCCGGAAAGTCCCACCATTTTATTGATAACAAAGACTCAATCTGATTCGGATTAAATCTGAACTTAATAACTTTAGCAGGAGTGCCAACTGCAACAGCGTATGGTGGGATATCTTTAGTAACTACAGTTCCTGCCCCAATAACTGCTCCATGTCCAATATTAATTCCGGATAGAACTATTACATTATCCCCAATAAATACATCATTACCTATTGTGACAGGCAAAAATTCCTCTATTTTATTATTCTCACACATGGTTATACCATTCCTTTTTATGCTTGAATAAAACATTGGTGCTGTACTAATCCCTTTAATGGTGTGAATACCATTTCCAGAAATGAAATTTGCACCAATTGAACAAAATTTTCCAATTGTTGTATTGTATATATTTGAATTTCGGGCAATATATGTATAATTTCCCACATTTGAGTTAAAAATATGGTGGGTTTGTTTTAACTCCACGTATATACCAATATTACAATTATATACTTCACTTATAATAACCTTCCAGTTCGCTCTTTTTGAAAACAAGTATTTTAGTATTACAAAAAAGCTCTTAATTTTTTTCTGCATTTTTATTACTGTAAAAAAGTTTGCTTAATGTATGATTTTCTTCAAATACCTTTTTACTTTTTTCCAAAATGGAACTTCATGTAAAAAAGATTTCTTAAAATACTTCAAATCAAATCTTCTGTCAGCTATTACTCTTTTGTTTTCTGAAATAGGAAAAAATGTATAAGCATTATCCAAACGTGGCTGCGCCTCATTTTGGATTTTCGTATGAGTAGCATTTTCATCAAATCCAATATTCTGAACTAGATTTACAGAAGGCACTATACACAATCCATCTGATATTTGCATACAAAACAACCATTGATAATCCCACCATGAGATTGATTCGATATCATTTTTTGTACAATTAAAAAGTTCGCTCAATCGATTATAAATTAAATCATTATCAAATTTAGCTCTTAATAACATATCGGTTTCACTGTTCCATTGCTTTAATTCAAAATCATAATTAGTCCAGGCTCTACGCCATGTGGCCCATCCCCAGGTATGAGCAAAATTTGAAAAGAAATATGACTTTCTGTGTGATTTCCATTTCCCCAGAAAATTTGTTCCAATAATAAGCGTAATTCGTTCATCAAATTTATATTTTTCCAACATTAGGGGAATAAATCGAAAAAAGTCAGAATTAGGGATACAATCATCTTCAAGTATAATTCCTTCCTCCACATTTTCAAAGAACCAGGTTATCGCTTCTGCAGGTCCTCTTCCACACCCCCTGTTGTCTGTCCTGAACAAGGTTTTTACTTCACATTCCCAATCAACCTGATTAATTATTGCTCTGGTCTCTGAACATTTTTCCAAGTCATCTTTTGTATCAGGACGCGGACCATCAGCAGCAATAAATAGTTGTTTTGGCTTAACTTGCTTTATTGCATCAAATACCAGCTGAGTAGTATCCGGACGGTTGAAGATTATAAATAGTATCGGAGTTTCGAACATGATTATTTTAAAAATTTAGAATCTACCAGTAACAACCATTTTCAATTTTTTCAAAGCCTTTAGGCCTATCCTCTGTCAATGGATTGATCCAATGCTCGTTAAAGAAACATGCTATTTCCGGGATTTCTTGCCAGCGAGCACCTTTAATTCCAAACAAAATCTGAGTTGCTCCACCCAGTTGTATAGCCTGTTTACCGATACGCTTTACATGAGCTGCAAGCGATAATCCATAGGCTCCTGCTCCGACAATGGCAACATCAAAGTCAATATTCGAAATCTGATTTTTCATACTTTCCAACGCATCAAACCATGTATCAAATTCAACAGGCTTATTTCCTGCTATCGACTGAACTGACTTGAGCGTTATTAATTGAAAATCAGGCAGCACACGCTTATCTTCAAACAAATAATCTTTCTTTAAATATTGCTTCTGAATACTCTCTGAAACCTTTTTGCCACTCAGAGCTTCACTCCAGGGACTTTCATGATAATATGGTTCAAGATCTTTCATTGGTACTTTTACACTGCCTTTTAATTTATCATTCAGTTCCATCTCATAAGGAGTCCATGAGCCCAAAATATCTATTTCCTTCAAATCCTCTAGGACTAACTGTGAAAACTTTGATAACATTTCATCTGTATTGGGGAAAAAACCGGCA
>JBBIID010000154.1:0-7294 GCA_037446675.1 Paludibacter sp. | reverse complement strand
TTAGATGAAAACTTTTATGGCGACGAAGACTTTGAAATGGACGAGTTGGATGATGAAGGATTTGGTGAAATGAATTTTGACGATAGTAGCTTATTTTCTGAAGACCCGAAATTCTGATTTTATACCGTAAAATATATTTTTTCAAGACAGAAAGTAAATTATTTTCTGTCTTTTTTGTAAAAGAATAACTGTGAATAAGCCACTTTTGATAGTGATACTTGGCCCGACAGGAGTAGGGAAAACGAATATAAGCCTGCGGTTGGCAGAGCAATTGGGATGTCCGATTGTGTCTTCCGACTCCCGCCAGCTGTATCGCGAGTTGAAAATTGGCACGGCTGCACCGACTGACGCAGAACTGAAGCGGGTGACACATTATTTTATTGGAACTCACTCCATTCATGATGAATATAACGCAGGGCAATACGAGCAGGATGCCATTCAACTACTCGATAATTTGTTTGAAACGAACAAATATGCTTTACTGGTTGGAGGGTCAATGATGTATATCGATGCGGTTTGTAATGGAATGGATGATATTCCAACGGTAGATGCTGAAACAAGAAGCTTTTGGCAAAACCAGTTTGCTGAAAAAGGATTGGATTTTTTGCAATCAGAACTTAAACGGCTCGATCCACTGCATTACGAAGAGGTGGATTTGAAAAATCCCAAACGTGTGATGCATGCTTTGGAAATTTGCAGTATGACAGGAAAACCGTATTCTGATTTACGCACAGGAAAGCGAAAACAACGGAATTTTGATATTCTGAAAATTGGCTTGAATCGACCCAGACCTGAGCTTTATGAAAGAATAAACCTGAGGGTGGAAGAAATGATGACAGAAGGTTTATTGGAAGAAGCCAAGCAATTTTATGAATTCAAAGCTTTGAATACTCTAAACACTGTAGGTTACAAAGAGCTTTATACGTTTATGGATGGTAATTGGACGTTGGAATTTGCCGTGAATATGATAAAACAAGATTCACGCCGTTACGCAAAGCGCCAACTTACGTGGTTCAATCGCGATAAAGAAATAAACTGGTTTCATCCTGATGAGGAAACTAAAATAATTGAATTTGTTCAAAATTACGCTCAAATAATCTGATCCAATAATGAAAATACAACAAAACGCTTCTCTTCTTTCGTATAATACATTTGGAATCAATGCAAAGACTGATTATCTGATTGAGTACGATTCACTCGACGATCTTCGGTTTGTTTTGCAATCGGATATTATCAAAGGCAAAAAGGTTCTTCATATTGGAGGAGGAAGTAATTTGTTATTTCTATCTGATTTTGATGGTGTAATTTTGCATTCGGCGATACATTCTGTCGAAAAAATACGGGAAGATGAGCAATCGATTTACGTTGAAGTTGGTTCGGGAGTTGTATGGGACGATTTTGTAGCGTATGCTGTTGAGAATGGCTGGAGCGGAACAGAAAATCTTTCGCTTATTCCCGGAGAAACCGGAGCTGCAGCAGTTCAGAATATCGGAGCTTACGGTGTGGAAATTCAGAACGTGATAGAAGAAGTAAAAGCGGTAGACATGGAAACTGCCGAATTAAAAGTTTTTTCGAACGCAGCATGTAACTATGGTTATCGCGATAGCGTTTTTAAGAAAGAGTTGAAAGGAAAATTCATTATCACGTCAGTCATGTTCCGATTGAAAAAAGTAGCCGAGTTTAATTTGACTTATCAGCATTTGGAAGAAGCAGTCTTGAAAAATGGAAATATAAATCTGAAAAATATCAGGCAAACGATTATTTCCATTCGCGAAAGCAAACTTCCTGATCCGAAGGTGACCGGAAATGCGGGTAGTTTCTTTATGAATCCTGTTGTCCCGAAGCAAATTTTTCTTTCGTTGCAGCAAAAATATCCGCAGATTCCTCATTATTATATTTCGGAAACAGAAGAAAAAATTCCTGCCGGTTGGCTAATCGAGCAATGTGGTTGGAAAGGAAAGCGGTTAGGTAATGCCGGTGTACACGATAAGCAAGCACTGGTTATCGTCAATCATGGCGGTGCTAACGGAGCCGAAATTGAACATTTAGCTCGTGAAATTCAATCGTCAGTTAAAAGTAACTTCGGTATTGATTTAAAGCCTGAAGTGAATTTTATTTGACAAGTTCATATCCATTGACAAACCGATCAATGGATATTCATTTCGTTTAGTGTCTGACGATAGCTTTTGGCGTTTTTCAGATGTTCCTGCCAGGTTACAGCAAATTTATGCTCGCCGTTTAATTTTTCCGAAGCACACATGTAAATGTAGTTGTGGTGCGAATAATTCAGAACCGCATCAATTCCTGCCGGTGTAGAAACGCGAATCGGTCCGGGAGGTAAGCCAGTAATCTTGTATGTATTATACGGAGAATTTGTTTGAAGATGACCGCGAAGGATTCTTTTTATGCTGAAATCTCCCAATGAGAACTTTACGGTTGGATCGGCTTGCAAAGGCATTCCCATTTTCAGACGGTTGATATAAAGTCCGGCCACCATTGGACGATCTGTTTTGTTATTCGTTTCTTCTTCCACTATCGACGCAAGTGTGCTCACTTCAGCCAGAGTCAAAGGAATCGCTGCTGCTTTTGCTTTTCGTTCGTCTGTCCAAAATTTGTTGTATTCTTTGTCCATTCTTTCAAAAAGTTTTTGTGCGTCTATGTTCCAAAAAACTTCGTAAGTATCAGGAATGAAAAGCGAAACCGAAGTGTTCGGATTTAAATTGTATTGTGATAAGAAATCGCTGTCGTTTAATAAAGTGATAATGCTCAGAGAATCGGCCATAAGCTGTTTCCCGAGTCTTCCGGCCAATTGTTCCTTTGTTCTGATATTGTTGAATGTCAGTTTCACAGGAGTTTGTCTGCCGCTTCTCAAAAGGCGAATCAATTGAAAGTTATTCATTCCCGGAGTAATTTCGTAGCGACCGGGACGAATGCGTTTGTTGTATTGCAAAACTGCTGATACTTGTCTGAATGATATTGTGTTGACGATATGAGCTTCTTTTTCTAATTGACTAATAACGTCGTCAAAAGTGCTGTTCTCGGTGATATGTAAATATGTTTTCTCATCAGTCGGTACTGAAAAATTGGGTGCAAACAAAATATAGGCGCAATAAACCACCACAAGAGCCCCGCCAACAAGAACCCATTTTAAAGTTTTCGAAAGGAGTTGTGAACTTTTTTTCTTCGAGTTTTTCTTTGTCATATAAAAGTAAAATTGACTTTTGAATTTGTGCACAAAAGTACAGAATAGTTTTGAATAAAATAAAGTAACGAAAAACAGAATATTCTTTACTGAAAAATCAGTTGTAAAATGCAGAAATTCAACAGGTATAAATAATGTTAGTGTGAAATGTGAAATGTAAATGAGATAAGTGTTTTGATATTTGAAAATTCCTTCCTATATTTGCACCCGCAAAAGCAACTTATGGAAGTGTGGGTGAGTGGCTGAAACCACCAGTTTGCTAAACTGACGTAGTCGCAAGGCTACCACGAGTTCGAATCTCGTCGCTTCCGCCTGAACGCTGGAAACTGCAAAGTTTCCGGCGTTTTTGTTTTTGTATGTAAGTTGATATTTGATAATTAAAAGCGTATCTTTGCAGGAGATAAATAAACTTTCCATGAAATTTGACGAACTTCCGCTTTGCGATGCCGTTTTAGACGGGTTACAAGCCATGAATTTTAAAGAAGCCACTCCGGTTCAGGCTGAAACCATTCCGGTTATTTTGAATAAACGCGACGTGATTGCGTGCGCTCAAACCGGAACCGGGAAAACGGCCGCGTTCATTTTGCCTTTATTGCACAACCTTCAAACGGAACTGCACGATGAGGATAAAATAAATGCGATTATAATGGCTCCTACACGTGAGCTGGCGCAGCAAATAGATCAGCAAATGGAAGGTTTCTCATATTTCACCTCGTTTTCGTCGGTAGCGGTGTATGGCGGAAGTGATGCCGCTTCGTGGGACGTTCAGAGTCGCGGGCTAAAAAGAGGTGCTGACGTGGTGATTGCAACACCCGGACGATTGATTTCGCATATAAATCTTTATGATATAGATTTTTCGGGAGTAAAGTATTTCATCCTCGACGAAGCGGATCGTATGCTCGATATGGGCTTTTTCGATGATATTATGCTCGTGGTGAAACGATTGCCGAAAGAAAGACAGACTATTATGTTTTCGGCGACCATGCCGCCAAAGATTCGTCAAATGGCAAAAACAATTCTGATTGATCCGGTTGAAGTGAAAATTGCCGTTTCGAGACCGCCAGAAAGCATTATGCAAACAGCTTATATTTGCTACGAAAATCAGAAAAATAAAATTATACAGCACCTTTTCGGAAGCGAACAACTTAACAAGGTCATTATTTTTGCAGGTTCGAAGTTGAAAGTGAAAGAACTTTTCAAAACTTTCCTCCAAATGGGATTGTCGGTAGGAGAGATGCACTCCGATCTGGAGCAGGCGCAACGTGAACATGTAATGCACGAATTCAAAAATAATCGTGTCAGCATTTTGGTGGCAACCGATATTGTTTCGAGAGGGATTGATATTGACGACATTTCACTCGTAATCAATTATGATGTTCCTCACGATGCCGAAGATTACGTTCACCGCATTGGACGTACGGCGCGTGCCAGTGCAAAAGGTTTGTCGATTACTTTTGTGTCGGAAGAAGAACAATACAAGTTCAAGCAAATAGAAGACTTCCTCGAAAAAACGATTTATAAAATTCCTATGCCCGAAGAATTGGGCGAAGCTCCGGAATATAATCCGGAACTTCACCGAAAAGGACATAAAAAGTTTTCACAAAGAAAAGGTAAATTTCAGAGAAATCATAAGAAAGGAAACAATTGATTCTTCTATGTAATGAAAATCATTTGTCTTAAATTGCCGTTGGCTTTAGCCAACGGGCAATAATTATTCAAAAAATGGGCTTTAGCCAAACATTACATTTGTTAGAGCTTTTGCAGATAATCTGATTATTTGATCACTTCTTTTGTCAAAGCATCCCTGATCATCTTTCGTATTTCCAACTGTTTGGTATCAATTTCGCGACGGGAAGCAGGTCTGTAAAGATTTGCGTACCTGCATTTTGCAGGCCTAATTTTCATGTCATCCAGCGTTCCGGTCACATTTACTCCAAGCCGGAATGGGAGCGGGCTGTCGGTAACAGAAATATGGTAATTGAACGACATATCCAAATTATGACGGCCGGCAATCACCGCTTTGTATTTGTCCATTACAATTAAGAAAGGATAAATATCTACCTCGTTTTTGAAAATGGTGAATTCGGCAGAAAGACTATCTACTTTGTTTTCTGTCTTTTTATTAAATCGCAATGTTTTTGCAATTTCGGAGAAAGTTTCTCCATCCATTAAAACAAGATTTTCCCCTTTTATCGATGAAACTCCGCGGAGAGTCGATTTTTTCAAATTGTAGCTGGAATCGAGATACGTTTCAACCGCGATATGGAAATCGCCTTTGCCTCCAAACGATCTCAACATAGGCATAATGGTGTCGATATCAGGAATCATTTGCAAAAGTTCTTTGATTTCGGTATCAGTCATGTGGAAATCCATGCCGACAAATAGATGATTTCTTCGAGGTGTTCGGTACATGGCTGTGATTTGCATTTTGGCGGCAGAAGTGGAGAATCTCATGTCCTGAAGTACCATTAATCCATCTTTGATAATTAGATCGCCAACAATATTTTTTGCCGAATCGAACCCTAAAAGAACCTGATCGACATTGGCGTGTAATTTTATATCCATTCCTTTGGGTACCATATAAGGTCCGGAAGATGTGCTTTCGGTTGTTGTGGTTGTAGCGACAGTTGATGAATCCTCAACTCCAAAGCCACTCGTCAACTCCATGAGTCGATAAATATCTGTTGTTTTCGAAATAAAATTGAAATCGCCCGACAACAGTCCTTCGTTTTTTAGATATTTTGTAACATTCCACAGTTTTCCTGTCAATTCAAAATCTGAATTATCTACAATAAATTTGGAGCTTTTTATAGTATACTCATCCGGTTTAAAATCGAATTGAATCGTCGGTATTTCAATATTGGCATTTAAACCGCTTGTTTTGACTTTAGCATTGTGCATCGAAATATTTCCGGTCGGAATCCACTGTAATAATGTGTTTTTCTCGCTCGCATCGTTTATTATGTTCGCTTTGACGCTCATTTTCTCTGCATCAATACCCTGACTGCCCATTTGTGCTGTCGTGGCAATGCTGTTGTAATCTATGTCGAAAACGGTATGATCTGGTCGACCTTCCATTCCTTTCATGCTGAACTCTCCTTTAGGCTGCATGATTTTTACAGTCATGGTGTCCATAGAGGCGGTAAGTGATTTTACATCAAAGTTACATTTAACCTTCGGAACAGAAACTGTATCGCTGAAATTGGCCTGCATTTCCAATTTTCCTTTCGACTGTTCCATATTAGCAAGCATGTTTTCGTAGCTTGCCAGCATTTGGTCGAAATTGAAATCGCAGTGAATCGTGTTCATGCGATCCGTTTCCATAATATTTGTTGTTTTGGCTAACAAATTTCCATTCGAAATATTAACTTCCGTATTTTTCCCCTGAAATATTTTTCCTTTGTTAAGCCAAAGATTTGCTGTTAAGAAATTGTCCGGTTTGCCTTTTTTGCCTGGCAGCGATAAATCCAATTTCGCTTTATCGGCATTTAGAATTAAACTGTCGTAAGTAATAGCCAAATTTGAAGCATCAAATTTCCCTGAAATATTCATTTTTTCAAGATTAAAATTCATTGCTTCAGATAGTTTGAAAATTGCTTTTGCATTTCCCTGTGCCCAACCTCTTAGCTTGATCTTCATATCGCTTGGCATCATAGGTTCTAATTCTACCAAATTCAGCCCCATTTTTAAGTTGAGGTCAAAATCCATATCGTCGGCAAGAATATAATTTACCGTTCCATTTCCTTGCAGATTCGAATTGCCCGTTTTAGCCTTAATGTCATTGATAATAACTTGCGATGCAGAATCGTTGTTTAAATCAAGTTTAACGTCGGCATCACCAATAATATCGCGAAGTTTGTATTGCAGTCCATCGTATTCAAACTTCCCATCTTTCATTTGAATGTTCATGTCGAACAAAGGCATTGAGTTGTCATTGTAAATGCCGGAGACTTTTCCTGTCGCTGTTACCAATCCGTCCATTTTCATTCCTTCTAGAGATGTTGCATACTCTTTCGGAATTAAGTCTAAAATTGGCTTGAGCATGCAACTTTCTGTATCGAAAGTTATAGCTGTGGCAATGTCACCATTCGA
>JBBIID010000153.1:0-7301 GCA_037446675.1 Paludibacter sp. | reverse complement strand
AATGCGCTTGGTTATACAAACATATACGCTCCCATTCTCGATATAGCTCAAGATCCACGTTGGGGACGTGTTGTAGAGTCTTATGGTGAAGATCCGTATCTTGTCGGCGAGTTAGGAAAACAAATGATTTTGGGATTGCAGGAAAACGGATTAATCTCGACTCCAAAACATTTTGCCGTTTATAGCATACCTGTAGGGGGAAGAGATGGAGGAACGCGCACAGATCCTCATGTTGCTCCGCGCGAAATGCGAACTCTTTATTTAGAACCCTTTCGCAAAGCATTTCAGGAAGCCGGAGCGCTGGGAGTCATGAGTTCGTATAACGATTACGATGGAGAACCTATAACCGGAAGCTATCATTTCCTAACGGAAATTCTTCGTCAGGAATGGGGTTTTCGAGGATATGTGGTTTCTGATAGCGAAGCTGTAGAGTTTTTAAAATCGAAACACAGAGTTGAGGGAACGGACGAAGAGGTTGCTGCTCAGGTTATAAATGCAGGTCTGAATGTCCGTACTAACTTTTCGAAACCGGAAAATTTCATATTACCACTCCGAAAAGCAATTGCTCAGGGAAAAGTTTCGCAAGCAACGATTGATAGCCGCGTAACCGACGTACTGAGAATAAAATTCTACCTTGGATTGTTCGACAATCCGTACAAAGGAGATGAAAAGCAAGCTGAGAAAATTGTACACAGCGACAATAATAAAACCGTTTCCATGAAAGCGGCGTTGCAATCTTTCGTTCTTCTTAAGAATGAAGGAAACCTTTTGCCTTTATCCAAAGACTTGAAAAATGTTGCCGTGATAGGTCCTAATGCAAATGAGGCAAAAAACTTAATCTGCCGTTACGGCCCAGCCAATGCACCTATTACAACGGTGTATAATGGAATTAAAGAATATCTGCCAAATTCAAATGTCAGATATGCAAAAGGATGCGAAATAATTGACAAATATTTCCCTGAAAGCGAACTCTACAATGTACCATTGGACAGTTTGGAACAAGCATTAATTTCAGAGGCGGTGAATGTTGCCAGTAAATCTGATGTAGCAGTATTAGTTTTAGGAGGTAATGAACTGACAGTAAGGGAAGAATATTCGCGAACTTCATTAAATCTCTGTGGACGCCAACAGCAACTTCTGGAAGCTATTTACGCAACAGGCAAACCTGTAGTGTTGCTTTTGCTCGACGGTCGTGCCTCAACAATAAACTGGGCGAAACGATATATTCCAGCCATCGTCCATGGATGGTTTCCCGGAGAATTTACAGGTCAAGCTGCAGCAAGTATATTGTTTGGGGACTACAATCCTGGAGGAAAACTGGCTGTCACTTTCCCTAAATCGGTTGGACAAATTCCTTTCGCATTCCCGTTCAAACCAGGATCAAACAGCAGAGGAAGAGTTCGCGTTGATGGAGTGCTTTATCCGTTTGGCTACGGATTGAGCTACACCACATTCAGCTATAGCGACCTTAAGATTAATAAACCGGAAATAGGTCCAATGGAGAATGTGACTTTAAGTTGCAAAGTGAAAAACACAGGCAAAGTGACCGGAGACGAAGTGGTGCAACTTTATGTGCGTGACGACATCAGCTCCGTTACTACCTACGAGAAAGTATTACGTGGATTCGAACGAATAAGCCTTCAACCCGGCGAAGAAAAAGAGATTAGTTTTACACTGACCCCGCAAAACTTGGGAATATGGGACAAATTCAATCGTTTCACTGTTGAACCGGGGACATTCACTCTCATGGTTGGAAGTTCTTCAGAAGATATCAGACTAAAGGAAAGTTTAAAAGTAAAATAATATTTTGGCACATTTTTTTTGTTAAACTATTTATTACCCTGCCATATTACAATTCTTTTCGATAAAAAAATGCCTAATATTGCACTTCTTTTACAACTATAAAACCTCTTTCAAGTTTTTTTACAATGAGATGTTGCTCAAAACAGATAATCTGTAAATCCATGCAATTTATGAATAGAAGAATCGGTGTCTTTATTTATTTGTTTTTGGGATTATGTAATTATTCGTCACTTCTAGCAATTTCCAGTAATTTCGACAGCGGCCTCTATTTTTACTCCTACGAAATTCCGAAAGAAGATCGCACTTCGCTCCTGGTTCCTATCTCAAAAATTGGAGGCATCAATGACAATTTCTCTATCAAATTTGATATAAAACTTTGCTCCGAAAAAGACTATTTTGGGTTTGTATTCCGAATGCTAAACGAAAAACACGAAAATCTTGATCTGGTTATCCCCGATTTTTATGTAAAGGAATTGATTTCTTTAAACGTTTCGGACAAAGTAATATTACAATTTTACAAGAATGAAATACCCAAATTTAAACCGAACAACAACTGGAATTCTATAGAATTAACGTTCAGAAACGATTCTATTTATTTCATTGTAAATGGATTAAAAAAATCGGCTATATCTCCATATAAAAACATGGATGATTTTGATCTTTATCTCGGTACAAACAACGATGACCTGTTTTTTACTTACGACATTCCCGAAATGGAAATAAAGAATGTAAGAATACTCAACAGCAAAGGTACAGAAGTAAGAAAATGGAACTTAGATAAACATGCTGCAAACGTAGTGTACGATGAATATAAAAGTGAAAAAGCATTTGCAAGCAATCCAAAATGGATAATTGACGATCGAAGCCATTGGACAAAGAAGGCAACGTTTTTATTTGATGTGTTTCCGCAAATTGCATTCGATGAAAAAAATGAAAAAATTTATTTTGTTCGCAAGAATAAAATGAAGCTCTACGATGTAAAAACCAACCAATTTGACTCCCTAAAGGTACAAGGAGAACCGTACGACTGTAGTTATTCGAATCAAATAATTTATGATACAAATAACGAAAAACTGATTTCTTATAACTTTACGAATGATAGTTTGTTCTTTTTTAATCTGGCGAATAACAAATGGAATAATAACTCAGAAATTATAGTCGAGCCATTTTACGGAAACCACAGCCGCTATTTTCTTTCCGACGATTCTACAATAGTCACTTTTGGCGGATATGGGCATCATATTTACCGATCGGATCTGATGAAGTATTCCTTAAAAGAGCGAAAATGGGAATCAATAAATCTATCAAAAATAATTTATCCCCGCTATTTGGGAACCATGGGATATATGGGAGATGGGAAGTTGCTTTATTTTGGAGGATATGGCAACAAATCCGGAAATCAGAAAATCCATACGCACAATTTCTATGATTTATATTTGATTGACATAAAAACGGATTCAATACGTCGTTTATGGGAAATAGAGCAAGGTCAACAACATTATACATGTAGCAATACAATGGTTATCGACAAAGAGAATAACAAGTTTTATACCCTTGCTTATGATAATCGGTTTTTCAACACGAAGTTAAATTTGATGCAGTTCGACATTAATACTGCTGAAAATAAGTCTGTTGGAGATACGCTTCCTTACACTTTTATCGACAACCGCTCCTTTTGCGATTTATACTTTTGTTCGTCAACCAATCAACTTGTTGCAGTTACGGCAAATACAAGAGAAGAAGATGGATATAGTCAGATTGATATTTACACGATAAACTACCGTCCATTATCAGAAGCCGACGTATTGCAAGTTCCTAAAGAACTGAGTACTATGGCAAAGATACTGATTGTAATATCACTTTTAATTGCCGTTTTAGCTGCGGGATTTTTTATCTATTTCAGAAAAAAACAGATCAACAACAAGGAAAAAGACAACGGCCTATCGGAAAATACCCGTGCTGAAATTCCGCTAAGAGACATTGAAGAAATTCCAATGGAGGAAATTAAACCATCGTCGATTTATTTGCTTGGCGGTTTCCGAGTTATTGATTCGAATAAAAAAGATATTACTAAAAAATTCTCGCCAATAATCAAATCGCTTTTCCTTATTATTTTGCTTAACACGCTTAAATCGGGCAAAGGAATAAGATCACTTGCTTTAAAAGATATACTATGGTTTGACAAAGATGATAGTAGCGCTCGAAACAATAGGAATGTAAACCTAAATAAGCTTCGAACTCTATTACTTTCTGTTGGCAAAATAGATATTGTTGAGGATGAAAACTATTGGTGCATCGTTATCGACAAAAATGTATTCTGCGATTATCAGTCAATCTTAGCTTTATGCTCCAAAATAAAAAGTGAACCGGAAGTCAATCGGACATACATCCTGGAGCTAATCCGATTGAGTTCGCATGGCTTACTCTTACCCAACGTACATGCCGAATGGGTCGATCCATTTAAAGCTGACTTTACGTCTATGTTAATAGACACCCTCTTGGAAATATCAAACAAAGCCGATGTAAGAAGAGATTACGAACTGCTCTATAAAATTGGAGAGGTGATATTATTGCATGACAATATAGATGAGGATGGAATTCGGCTAAAGTGTTTTGGACTGTATCACCTTAATAAAAAAGGGAAAGCTCTTCAAAACTATAATAAGTTCTGCGATGAATACAAAAAACTACTGGACGAAGATTACAAATTGAAATTTAACGATTTAGTAAAATAAAAAAATGGGGCAATAATTGCCCCATTTTCATTTGCAAAAAAACAACACACTAACTAACTTAATTAAAGACTCTTTTCTAATACCTTATATTTAGTTACAAACATCAGTTTTCCCGAATTTATATTTTTATCGACATCGAAAGTTATTGTTTGTTTTCCAGCAGGGTCGATTTCGAAATGATGTGTTTCATCCTGTTTTTCTCCATCAATGTATAAATCAATTTTTCCGCAATCCGTAATATTACCTTTGTTGGTCACATCAACACTTATTCTCAGTTTATTGTACTTCAGGTCGGTTTTAATTCCGTTATAGGCAATATCAAAATCGGCTTTATAACTTTTAGAATAATCCAATGTTCCATTCACGCCTTCAGCTGAAGTAAGAAAACCAACACTATCTTTTATTTTGTCTTTGGCCACGTACGATGGACTTTTTCCTCCAACTACAATTTTAAAGCTTCCAGGCTCAACCACTCTATCCATTTTGTCGTTAAGGATGGAAATATCATAAGGAGTTAAAATAAATTTTACAGTTTTCGATTCGTTTGGTTGTAACGCTACGCGATCAAAACCCTTTAGCTCCATTACTCGCGTTTTTACAGAAGCATACATATCGGTCACATAAAGTTGGGCAACTTCTTCACCGGCACGTTTTCCGGTATTTTTCACTGTAGCCTGCACTTCCACATTTCCATTTTCTTTTTCCTCAATTTTCAAATTCGAATATTCAAATGTGGTATAACTCAAACCATAACCGAACTGAAAAAGTGGATAAAACTCCATGTCACTATATTCGTACCTACGCCCTGAAGTTTTAAAATTATAGAAGCAGGGTACTTGCGCCACACTTTTTGGAAAAGTCATCGGAAGTCGACCGGCAGGGTTGTAATCGCCAAAAAGGACATCAGCAGTAGCATATCCTCCTTCTTGCCCCGGGAACCAGTTTACAAGAATTGCTGCACAATGTTCGGCTGCATAAGAAAGATTGTACGGCCTGCCTGCCTGTAGAACCAAAACAACTGGTTTTCCTGTTTCGCAAAGAGCTTCCAATAATTTCTGCTGATTTCCCGGCAAAATAAGCGAAGCATAATCATGATTTTCGCCTGAAGTGTTTATAATATCGGCCGAATTATGGCTTGTTGAACAATCTCCACCGACCATTACCACAACATCAGCTTGTTTTGCTATTTTTAAAGCAGCATTAAGATTGTAATTTTCTGTTTTGAAGAATTCGCAGCCTCGCTCGTGTAATACTTTAGTTTCCGAACCTACGGCTTCCTGTATTCCTCTCAAAACGGACACAACCTGCTCTCCCGGATTTTTATAAGTATAATCACCGGTTTGAGGTTGGTCGCTTCCCGGTCCTACAACAGCAATTGTTTTTAAATTTTTCGAAAGTGGCAACAATTTATTTTCACTTGCAAATGAAGGCTGTTTCTTTTTTGCGAAAACAGAAGTAGGAATATCATTTTTGAGCAACACTATTGTTTTTTGTGCCGCACGACGGGCTATCGCTCTGTTTTCCTTGCTATTCCAGCCATCGTATTGTTTGTTCCAATCCAAAGGCTTTGCCGGATTTGTTTCAAAAATTCCATTTCGCAGCATTGTTATCAACAAATATCTACAAACATTATCAAGATTCTCCTGATTCAATTTTCCTTTTTCTGCTGCTTTTTTCACCAATGGGTCGTTGTAAGTATTTCCGCAGTTTGTAGAAATCCCAGCGGCAAGAGCTTGTTCTGCTGCTTCCAAAGCATTTAAGGCGGTATAATGTTTTGTTGATGTCAGATTTCTTATTGCCCCGCAATCGCTCACGATAAAGCCGTTGAATCCCCACTCTTCGCGTAATATATTATAAAGAAGTTCGCGACTTTTGGCAACAGGAACACCATTAAAGTCATTATATGACATCATAATGGATTGACAATTATATTTTTTTATAACGTTTCTGAAAGGCACCAAATGAATTTCACGAATTTCGCGTTCGGACAAACCAATATCGTGCGAATCGCGACCGCCAAGCTGACTTCCATGGACTCCAAAATGTTTGGGAGTTGTCCATAGTCCTTCGGATTGGTATCCTTTTATCCACGCACCACCAATAGTGCTCACTAAAAATGGATCTTCGCCATAAGTTTCTTCACATCTTCCCCAGCGTGGATCTTGTGCCACATCAAGCACAGGTGACCAAGCCTGAATGGTGTTAGCTGCTTTCGTTTCTTTCGCAATAGCTATTGCCACTTCTTCGGTTAGTTGCTTATCAAACGAAGCTCCCATTCCGATTGATTGCGGGTAAATTGTAGCACCACTTCCATAAGAATAGCCATGAATGGCTTCAACCTTTGTTACAGGAGGAATGCCAAGCCTTTTTACTCCCGGAATTCCCCAACTTTCGCGAATCAGTTCAAGTTTTTCCTCCGGAGTCATTGCATCCAATATAAGTTCAGCTCTTTCGGCTGGAGACAAACGAGTATTCAACCACGGTTTTGGAGATTTTGAGTTTTCCATACCTACAGGACTTTCTTCCTGAGCAATCAGCTTTATATTTTTTACACCATATTGATGCGAAATAGTATTTCCTTTAAACTCCAGCTTCACATGCGCTCCGTATTTGGGAGAAAATTTCAAAATATATTTCGAAGTCCCACTAATATTATATTTTGCAGCTTCTCCTAAGTTCATCGGATCATAGGTAACATAAACATAGAGCAGTTTCTCCAATTCTTTTTGAGTTAAATTGGTTGTTTCTAGTTGAAGTTCTATA
>JBBIID010000152.1:0-7304 GCA_037446675.1 Paludibacter sp. | reverse complement strand
ATATTGCTGTTTTTGCTGAAATCAACCTTTTGTTCAACAAACATTCTGAATCCTTGAACGGCGATTACTCCATACAACAGCATGGTAATTCCTCCCATTACTGCGGATGGAATTGTTGAAATAGCTGCGGAAACTTTTCCAATAGTGGAGAAAAGAATGGCAAAAATTGCTGCTCCACGAATAACCCATACCGAGTAAACGCGTGTAATGGCCATCACACCAATGTTTTCGCCATAAGTGGTATTGGGCGGCGAGCCTGCAAATCCGGAAAGTATATTGCTGATTCCATCGCCAAGAAGTGAGCGGTGAAGGCCGGGTTCTTTCATTAAATCCGATTCTGTAATCTTTCCGGTCACAATCAAGTGACTGATGTGTTCGGCCAGAACTACAATGCAAGCAGGTGCAATAATAATGATCGCATTAAAATCCAGCACAGGTGCTTGGAATTTAGGCAACGCAAACCAATCTGCATTGCTAATGGCGGTGGTGTCCACCATTCCCATGGCTAATGCAAGGAGGTAACCGGCGATGGTTGCAATCAAAATTGGCAATACCTGAAGAAAACCTTTAAACAAAACGGATCCGATTATTCCGATACACAACGTAAACATAGAAACTAAAACCACGTCAGACGAAACAACGAAAGGTTGCACAACTTGTCCTACTGCGGTTGGCCAAGGAGCTAACCCGGCTTGCTGAGCAGCAACAGGAGCAAGTTCCAGTCCGATAATTGCCACAACTGCACCCATTACAGCAGGCGGCATCACAACATCAATCCAACCGATTCCCCATTTGCGAACAACAAAAGAGATTAATACAAAAAATAATCCGAAGAAAATGAAGCCCGATTGTGCGTGCGAAAAACCTCCGGAAGTAGAAACGATAAGCATAACCGGAGCGATAAACGCGAAACTAGAACCTAAATACGCAGGGATTCCTCCTTTGGTTACCCATGAATAAATAAGGGTTCCTAGCCCGTTCATGAGCAACGCTATTGCCGGGTCGACTCCTAATAAAATAGGAACAAGAATGGTAGCGCCAAACATGGCCGTGAGATGCTGAAAGCTGAGAGGCAAACTCTCTAGAAATGGTAATTTCTCGTGAATTCCAATGGTACGTCTTGCCATAAATTTTGATTAAAAATGAATTAATTGAACTGTTAGTTATTTTTGTAATGAAAATGAATATCCTACTCCTCCGTTTTCTGTTATGAAATAAAGTGTTGTTACGTTGTTGTAAATATTGAAATAAGAAAATCCGGCTTCCGAAAGCGTATAAATTGAATGACCATTGCTCGAAACTGGCCGAGGGTAAGCTCCTGTGCCCGTAACGATATAATTGATGTTTGAGGCGGAGTCTTTGGCATGTTCGAAATGATGATCGTGTCCGCAAATGTAAAAGTCAATTTTGAATTGTTCGAGTATAGGTTTTACAATTTTCTTCATTTCATAAGTGTCGCCATGATAATTGCTGGCAGCAGAATAAATAGGGTGATGCCCGACTACAAATATCCATTTTGCCGGATTTGTGGACAATGTTGTCCTCAGCCATTTTACTTCGGCAACTGAATCGGTTTGCATGGTGTCGACCAAATTGTGATAATCATTGATTAATCCTTGCGTATCAAGAATTATAAATAGCGCTTTTTCGTTGTTGTCGAGTGTTTTCGTGAAAGAATAGTACCTTGAGGGTAAGTTCCAGTGGCTGTTTAAGTTTGAGTATTCAATTTCTGCTTCTGGATTTCCATAGTAATCATGGTTTCCTAAAGCGGGATACCAAGGCACTTGTAACGAACTGTCGTTGTATACGTTCTCGTAATTAATCTTCCATAGTGAATCGGTGGAGCTTGGTACGCCATTGTATTGAAAATTGTCGCCACTTGTAAGAATAAAATCGATTCCTACTTGTCTCGATATTTGAGCCATTTGTTGTGCGACCTTTTTTTGTTCGAAGTTTCCATTGAATCCCCAGTCGCTCAGCACAAAAAAACGGGTAGATTTACTACACGTGTCGTTTAGAATGTCTTTCGCGCAAGGAAAGTCGTTGTGAGGTTCAAAAAGTTTGTCTAAACAAGATGAGAAAAATAGAATGCCGGAAAAAAAGAAAAGGAGAAAAAGTATTTTCTTAAAACTAAAAATGGAGCTTGCTATTTTGCGTTTAAAAAAATGGTCCGGCATTTTGTGTTTTCAGTAATTAATTTTTGTTATTGCCTTGTAAAATAAATCGCCAGTTTTTCAATCTCCATTCCGGAGATGCATAATCAATTCCAACACGTGGAGCCACCAAAAATTCGGTTATTTCATCTGCGTCTTCTATGTAAATTCGATTGGAGAGTAACAAATCTTCTCCATAAAAACTTTTGTCAATGCGTAGTTCCCGGCCTACTCTTCCTGAGCCTGTAATGTTTTCGAGTCCTCTTATCAATACGGCTTGTGGATTTTCTTCGTCGCCTGTAACAACATTCAATAGCCAATACATGCCGTAAATTAAATAAACATATACTTTTCCGCCGGACGAATACATAATGCTGGTGCGGTTGGTTTTTCCTTTGCTTGCATGACAAGCCTCATCCTCTTCGCCCAAATAAGCTTCGGTCTCGGTTATTTTATATTTTGAAACGGTTCCGTCGTCAAAAGTCCGGACTAAAATTTTTCCAAGAAGTTTCTCGGCAACAGTAACGGCATCTTGCTTGTAAAAGGTCTCGGATAGTCGATTCATGCTGCAAACATAATCATTTTTTCTGTTAATAAAGTGCCTGTATCTCAACTAAATGTGGAAGATGAAAAAAAGATGTTTAATAGTTTGGTATTCCAAAGAAAAAGAGTATTTTTGCAGTCCGTTTATTATCCCAGTGTAATAGTCTGTTCTGTTTGATGTAAATGTCCTATTTTGTGCCGATTAGCCTCCTCGAAATTAGACCTCTCGCAGATGGAAAGACTGAATATTAATTAAAATAACATTTTAAAAAAGTGGATACGTTAAGTTATAAAACCATTTCTGCCAATAAAGCGACAGCGCAGAAAGAATGGGTAGTTGTGGATGCTACCGATTTGGTATTGGGACGTATGGGCACAAAAGTGGCGAAACTTTTGCGCGGTAAATACAAACCAAGTTTTACTCCTCATGTTGATTGCGGTGATAATGTGATTATTATCAATGCAGAAAAAGTTAAGTTGACAGGAAACAAATGGAACGATCGCGTTTACCTTAGCCATACCGGCTATCCAGGTGGGCAACGTGAAATTACTCCTGCTAAATTAATGGAAAAAAGCCCTGAAAAGCTTATCAAAAAAGTAGTAAAAGGTATGTTGCCTAAAAATCGTTTAGGAGCTGTACTTTTGAATAATTTGTATGTATTTGCAGGTGCAGAGCATAACATGCAGGCTCAACAACCAAAACAAATCGATTTAAATTCACTTAAATAAACAGTATGGAAGTAATTAATGCCTTAGGAAGAAGAAAAGCGGCAGTTGCGCGAGTTTTCGTAAGCGAAGGAAACGGACAGATTACTATTAACAAACGCGACATTTCTATATATTTCCCTTCTCCTATTTTACAATACATTGTAAAACAACCTTTAAACAAAATAGGTGTAGCCGAAAAATATGACATCAAAGTAAATCTTGATGGTGGTGGCTTCAAAGGACAAGCTGAAGCTTTGCGTTTAGCTATTGCTCGCGCTTTAGTTAAAATTAATGCCGAAGACAAACCAGCACTTAAAGCGGAAGGATTCATGACTCGTGATCCACGCGAAGTGGAACGTAAGAAACCGGGACGTCCAAAAGCACGCAAGAGATTCCAGTTCTCAAAACGCTAAAATTATTTACTATTTTTCGATTTGCAATTTACCATTTTTCAACGCGGCTTAATCTCCTACTCGTAAATGGTAAATGAATAAATGGAAAATGGATTGGTTTAGTATCTAAATTCACGGGACTCATAGACACTGGATGGCTACCCGCGAATTGATTTCGACAAAAAGAAGAAAGTAAACAAATTAACAACAAAAAAATGTCTAGAACAAATTTCGAAGAATTATTAGAAGCCGGTTGCCATTTCGGTCACTTGAAACGCAAATGGAATCCTGCTATGGCTCCATACATTTTCATGGAGCGTAACGACATCCACATTATCGATTTGCACAAAACGGTGGTGAAGATTGATGAAGCAGCCGCAGCATTGAAACAAATCGCAAAATCAGGTCGTAAGATCTTATTTGTTGCTACTAAAAAACAGGCTAAAGATGTAGTTGCGGAAAAAGCAACTGTAGTTGGAATGCCTTATATTACTGAACGTTGGGCAGGTGGTATGTTGACTAACTTCCCTACAATTCGTAAAGCAGTAAAGAAAATGACCACTATCGATAAAATGACGACTGATGGTACATTTGATAATATATCAAAACGCGAAAAACTTCAAATCACTCGTCAACGCGAAAAATTGGAAAAGAACTTAGGTTCTATCGCTGATTTGACTCGCTTGCCTTCGGCAATTTTTGTTGTCGATGTAATGAAAGAACACATTGCGGTGAAAGAAGCTCAACGTTTAAATATCCCTGTATTTGGTATTGTAGATACTAACTCGAATCCAAACAACATTGATTTCGTAATCCCTGCAAATGATGATGCTACAAAATCAGTAGACGTTATTCTTTCTGCAATGGTTGCAGCTATTCAAGAAGGTTTGGAAGAACGCAAAGTTGAAAAAATTGATACTGAAGCTGCAGAAGCACCAGTAGCAAAAGAAAAAAAATCACGCGTTTCTAAAAAACCAAGAACTCAAAAAGAAGACGATGAAGCTTTGAATGCTAACATCGCTAAAAAGTTCATCAAGGAAGAAGAGTAATAAACCCCAACCCCTGAAGGGGAAACCGGGATTCAGAAATAAGGTTACGGGTTATGATTTAGTTGTAGCTTGTAGCCTTTTTTCAGTAAAAAGACTAAATAAACATAACAAAATAACAACGACTTTCCAGTTGTCTTTTGTCGAAGATGCTGGAGTCATAAAATATTACAATTATGGCAGTAACAATGGCAGAAATCTCAAAATTGCGTACCATGACTGGTGCCGGCATGATGGATTGCAAAAATGCACTCAACGATGCTCAGGGCGATTTTGAAAAAGCAATTGAAATTATTCGTAAAAAAGGACAGGCAGTAGCTGCAAAACGTAGCGATCGTGAAGCATCTTAAGGATGTGTGTTGGCTGCCGCTAAAGATGGTTTTGGAGCGGTTCTAGCATTGAAATGCGAAACTGACTTCGTAGCTAAAAATGCTGACTTCGTAGCGTTAACTAAGTCTATTCTTGATTTAGCTTTGGTTGAAAAACCAAAAACAAAAGAAGAATTGGCAGTGTTGCTAATCGACGGTCGTACCGTTGCTGAACTTGTAACTGACCGTTCGGGAGTAACCGGCGAAAAAATGGAATTGGATTACTACGAATTTGTAGAAGGTGGTTCTGCTACAGCTTACATTCACCCGGGAAATAAATTGGCTACTGTAGTTGCATTTGCTGAAAAAGATGCAGAGTACGAAACTATTCGTGGCTTGGCAATGCACATTGCTGCAATGTCGCCTGTAGCGATTGATGAATCGGCTGTACCTCAAAAAATTAAAGATAACGAGTTGGCTGTGGCTATCGAAAAAACCAGAACAGAACTTGTTGCGAAAGAAGTTGAAGTAGCGTTGAAAAAAGCGGGAATTAATCCTGCTCACGTTGATAGCGAAGCTCATATTGAATCAAATATGTCAAAAGGCTGGATTACTGCTGAAGATGCAGCAAAAGCCCGCGAAATTAAAGCAGCGGTTATCGAAGAAAAAACAGCAAGTCTACCAGAACAGAAAGTAAACAGCATTGCTGCTGGACGTATGGCGAAATTCTTCAAAGAATATACTCTTCTGGATCAAAAATATGAAGGAGGCGGTGACGAGGCAGGAAAAATTACTGTAAAGGAATTTCTTGCAAAGAAACAGTATACTTGTGTTGCTTTCAAACGTGTAACTTTGAATCAGGAATAAGATTTAATTTATATATTTCAGTAAAAAGCCCTGCAAAATTTTTTGCAGGGCTTTTCGTTTTTGGGAAACTGACATATTTGAGCTTGGAAAATTGTGATTGAATACGAGCCGTATGCAAAATATTAGAATAAAAAAATGTTGAATAATATTGTATCTGAACAGAAAATAATTATATATTTGCATGACACGATTGTTTTATAATGTACTCTACAACAAATAGTTATAAAATGTAGCAGTCTGTATTATCTGACTTAAATTATTTATTACCTGGTTTGTAATAAATAATGATTAGGAATGTTTTAGTTAACAAAAAATAACATTTAAATGTCAATGCTATGATTAAGGTATTTATTGTCGACGATCACGAAATTATACGCGAAGGATTGAAACAGATATTGATGGATGAGAATGATATTCAGGTTGTGGGGGAGGCGAGAGATGGAAAAGAACTCCTTCAAAAATTGAAACATGTTGATTCTGATATTGTAATTATGGATTTGAATTTGCAGGGGAAGAATGGGAACGATGTGATTAAGGATATGAAACGGAGAAAAATTAAATCCAAGGTGCTGGTACTAACAATAAGTCCGGAACAACATTATGCGCTAAAGTCATTTAAAGCGGGTGCAGCCGGGTTTGTCGATAAATCGGTAGCTATTGACGATTTGGTGACTGCTATTCGTGCGGTTTACGAAAAAGGGAGATATATGAGTCCTGCATTTGCCGAGCAGTTGGCGTTTGATTCTTTGACCAGTTCGACCGACACCAAACAGCAGCTTACATACAATGAACTGAAATTTGCAATACTGCTCAACGAGGGTCATGATATTAAGGATATTGCCACCGATTTAGGAATGGATCCTGCCAATGCAGTGGTGGTAAAAAGAAAAATATTCAAAAAACTTAACGTGAAAAGTTATCTGGATTTAATGCATTATTTTCAAAATTAAGGCAGCCGGATAATACAAAATCCCGCATTTTCCTAAGGTTTATTCGAACGTTACCTTTTGGAATCTGCGGGATTTTTTTAATAAATCGTTGGTTTTATAATTTTATCAATTTTATAGTATGTGGATTGTGGTTGTTTGTAATTTTCACGAAATAAACCCCAGAGGCTGATTCGCTCAAATCTATCGCATTTGTAATGTTCGCATAAGTCCGGACTTTTACTCCTTGGCTGTCGAACACTTCAATACTTGCTGAGATTTGATCGGGATTCTGTATTGGGAAAATGCCGGACGATATCGTTGGATAAACTATTAAACTATTTGCAGTGGGATTGTTTAA